>DAIEMM010000482.1 GCA_027349605.1 Anaeromyxobacteraceae bacterium | reverse complement strand
CCGGCGTCCCCGCCCCGAGGGCGAAGGGCACGCGAATCGAGGCCTCCACGTGAGCGTGCCCTGGTGGCTCCCGTTCGGCAGGGTCCCCGAGGTCCGGCCGGCCGAGCTGGCCGGGGAGATGGCCGGCGCGGCGTCTCCCGTCCTGCTCGACGTCCGCACGGCCGGTGAATTCGCCGCGGGTCACATCGCCGGCGCGATCAACGTCCCGGTCACCTCCCTCTCCGGGAGGCTCCCGTCCCTGGGGCGCCTGGACGGCCGCCCGGTCGTCGCCATCTGTCTCTCGGCCCACCGGAGCCCGCCCGCGGTCCGGCTGCTGCGCCGCACCGGTATCGACGCCCGCCAGCTGGCGGGCGGGATGATCGCCTGGCGGATGGCGGGACTCCCCGTCGTCCGCGCCTGAGGAGGAGGAACCATGGCCAGGAACGCAATCGTCGTCGGAGGGGGCTTCGCCGGGCTGGAGGCCGCCATCCAGCTCCGCACCGCGGGGCTCGAGGTCACGCTCGTCTCCGACCGCCCGTACCTCTGGATCTACCCGACCTCCATCTGGATCGTGACCGGCGAGCGCGTCTTCGAGGACGTCTGCCTCGACCTCGCCGACGTCGCCCGGCGCCACGGTTTCACCTTCCGTCAGGGGAAGGTCGAGTCCCTCTCCGCGGCGCGGCGCGCGGTCGTCGTGGACGGCCAGGAGCTCGTCGCCGATCACCTGGTGCTCGCCATCGGCGGCACCCCGCTCAAGCCGAAGGGCGTCGAGCACACCTTCGGCCTCTCGGGGAACCCGGAGAACGCCTCCCGCCTGCACGAGGCGCTCGAGAAGCTGGTGGCGCGCGGAGAGGGCCGGATCGCCATGGGCTTCGGCGGGAACCCCAAGGACCCCTCGGCGGTCCGGGGAGGTCCGGTCTTCGAGGTGATGTTCAACGTGGTCCACATGCTCCGCAAGCGCGGCGTCCGCGAGAAGTTCCAGCTCGCCTTCTTCGCGCCCATGCCCAGCCCCGGCGAGCGCATGGGCAAGAAGGCGGTCGCGGCCATCCAGCAGATGCTTGGCGAGATGGGCGTGGAGATGCGCTTCGGGAAGAAGATCACGGCGTTCGAGCCGGGCGGCACGGTGGTCTTCGAGGACGAGTCGCGCCTTCCGAGCGACCTCACGGTGTTCATTCCGGCCCAGGGCGGCCATCCGGTGCTCGTCGCGAGCGATCTGCCCCGGAACGAGGCGGGATTCGTGCAGATCGACGGGGGCTGCGCCGTCCCCGGCCACCCCGGGGTCTGGGCGGTGGGGGACTCGGCGGCGCTCGACGGGCCGCAGTGGCGCGCCAAGCAGGGGCACCTCGCCGAGGTCATGGCGCGGGTGGCGGCGAGCAACATCGCGGCCGAGGTCGCGGGGCGCCCGGAGCGGGAGAAGAGCTACCTGCCCCACGTCTCGATCACCTGCCTCATGGACATGGGAAACGGCGCCGCTTACGTGCACCGGGACGCGACGAGGGAGCAGATGATCCCGCTCCCGGTGGTGGGGCACTGGATGAAGAAGGGCTGGGGCGCCTACTTCAAGGCCTCCAAGCGGAAGCAGTTCCCGCGCCTGCCGGGGATGTGACGGTCAGGCGCCATCAGGCGTCGGCCGACGCCGGGTAGAACGGGCAGTCGCGCTCGAGGCAGTCGTCGTTGCGGGAGTGGAACTCGCAACGGGGTCCGCGCCCCTCGAGGGCCACCCCCAGCTCCTCCCTCGCGAAGCGGATGCCGGAGAGGAGCGCCAGCCAGGACGTGCGCTTGCAGCAGCGCGGGCCGCCCACGTCGCCGATGATCTGGAGGGCCCGTGCGGTGGCGCGGTTCGACTGGCCCCAGGACGGACCGCTGCGGGGCGTCGCGCCGGTGACGAGACTGGCGAAGATGCCCACCCCCACGCCCGACCCGCAGGCGCCCTGGAACCCGCACGAGCCGCCGACGACGGAGTCGGACCGGCGCCGGGCCTCGGCGAGGAGTCCCGGTCGATCGGCGTCGGCGGTGGCGTTCGACCAGGCGGCGAGGAGCGTCGCGGGGACCAGGAAGTGGTGCTCCGGGCCGTGCATCTTCACCGAGGGGTGGCGCATGAGCGCGGTGGCGAGCGCCACCGGGTCCCGGCCGATGCTGGCCCGGCAGGCCCGCTCGATGACGTCCTTGGCGGTGCCGGAGTGGCAGGCGTCGCAGACGTAGTGCCCCTCCCGGCAGCGCGCGGCGCTCGGCTCCTCCACGCCGCAGACCGCGCAGGTCGCCGGCGCGGCCGACTGGGCGTAGGCGAGCTCGACGCCGCAGACGAGGCAGCCCTGCGCGTGCCCGGCCGACGCGACGGGGCCAGTGCTCATGTCCCCAGCCCGTAGTGGCGGGCGCCCAGGCCGGAGAGCGCGGGAACCGGGCGGCAGTCGGGGGCGACGGGCGTTCCGTGCTCCCGCCAGGCGATGGCGCCGCAGCCGCCGCCGCAGACGGTGGCGAGCGCACATCCCTCGCAGGCGGGAATGGAGAGGGTGCTCCGCCCCTGCCAGCGGGCGATGGCGGACTCGTCGCGGGACGTGGCGGGGAAGAAGCTGCCGAGCCGGTGCTCCGGGTGCCCCACCGTGGCGGTGCAGCCGAAGACCCCGCCGTCGGGGCCGAAGGCCCACTCCTTCTTGGCGGCCGGGCAGGCGTCGAAGTTGGGGGCGGGGAGCTCGCCCGTGTCCGCCAGGTGGCCGATGCCGTGGAAGCGGGGCTGGTGGAAGCGCCGCAGCACGGGGTGGGACTCGGCCATCTCGACGAACCTCGCCCAGAGTTCGACGCGGTCGAAGAGCGCGCCCTTGTCCTGCCGGCTGGCGCACCCGAAGAGCTCGTAGTTGCGGCCGATCTGGGTCTTGAACCGCGAGGACGGGAGGTCGAGCCAACCCTTCGACGCCGCGAATTCCGCCAGGTCGGGAAGCGCCGGGAGTTTCTCCCGGTCGGCCACGACGCGCAGGTTCACCGGGATGCCCGCGGCCACGAGGCCGTCGATCCCGGTCACGATCCGGTCGAAGGTGCCCGCTCCGCCCGCGTGCGGGCGCCGCCGGTCGTGGAGCGCCGCCGGACCGTCGAGCGTGACCTGCACCTCCTTCACCGGACCGGAGGAGAGGAGGGGGAGGAAGGCCGGGAGGTCGTGGCCGTTCGTCACCACCGCCACCTCCATGCCGCGCGCGCGCGACCCGTCGAGGAAGCGCCGGATGCGGTCGTGGTGGGCGGGCGTGTCCCGGAGCGGCTCCCCGCCGAAGAGGGTGACGTAGGGGCGCGGCGACTCCCCCGCGTGGTGCCGGTCGACGTAGGCGAAGAACGCGTCCACGGCCTCGGGGGTGATGAGCCCCGCCGCGGCCGGGTCGAAGAGCTCCTGGTAGCAGTAGGTGCAGGCCAGGTTGCAGCCGAAGCTCGGCACCACCACGAGCTGGGTGGGGGTCTTCGCCGCCTCGACCTTCCACTCGGCGCGGGCGGCCTCGACGAAGCCGCGATCCTGGTCGTCGGTGTCCACCACGAAGCCTGCTTCACGGAGGGTGTCGAGCGGAAGGCCGTCCGCCAGGGAGCCGCCCGAGGCCAGTCCCTGGAGCGCGACGGCGTTGGCGGGCTCGAGCAGGGCGGCCTGCCCGGTGAGGGGCTGGACGAGGAGGACCTGATCGCGCCCCGGGATGGGGGCGAGGATGGCGTGGCGGGAAAGCCTCATGGGGACTCCGGGCCGGGACGGCGCCCGGTGACGGTGATGCTGTGGACCAGGACTCCGCCCTTGTCGTACGGCTCGGTCCGGCGGACGACCTCGACCTCGCGAAGGCCGGCCGCCGTGATCGCGGCCAGGTACTCGGGCTCCGGGATCGACCCGCCGTAGCAGGCGGCCCATGCAGCCGGGTCGTTGCGCACGGACTCCGGCAGGGGCTGCTCCGACACCACGTCGGAGACCGCGAAGCGACCGCCCGGCCGGAGGAGGCGGTGGACCTCCCGGTAGACCGCCGCCTTGTCGGGGGCGTGGTTGATGGCGCAATTCGAGACCACCACGTCGGCGCAGCCCGGGGGGAGGGCGACGGCGGCGAGGTCGCTCCGCAGCACGCGCGCGTTCGGGAGGCCAGCCAGCAGGTCGGTGGCAGCGGCCAGCATCCGCTCGCTCCCGTCCACCCCGGTGGCCGATCCGCGGGGCCCGACCCGCTCCGCGGCCCGGGCCACGTCGCCGCCCCGGCCGCAGCCGAGGTCCACGACGTCCTCCCCGTCGCGCGGCGCGGCCACGTCGAGGGCGCGGCCGCAGGACAGCGACTCCTTCGAGGTGGAGAGCGCCCCGTAGCGGGCCGCGGTGGCCCGGGCGATCGGCTCAGCGAGCTTCGGATCCGGGCTCATCGATCGTGAACTCCCAGGCGCACCAGAGGTCGCTGCCGTGGGGGTCGGGAGGGCAGGCGATGCAGCGGGTCCGGATCCTCGGGTCGACGGCGCGGGCGAACTCCGAGTACTCCACGATGCCCACCGACTTGCAGGGGAAGTCGGGCAGGCCCTTGCGCTGCCGGGCGGACTGCACGCGGCAGTCGCGCATGACGAAGACCGCCCGGGTGTCGGAGAGCTCGGTCACCTCCTGGACGTTGAGCCGGGAGTAGAGGCGGTGCTTCAGCGCCTCGATGAGGGCGGGGATCCCGCCTCCGGGCGCCATGCCGAGCCGCTCCAGGATCCGGCGCGCCTCGACCACCGTGAACTTCTCCCAGGCGGCCCGGTCGGCCTCGATGGCCGCGTCCATCCCGCTCGCCTTCTCGACCGCCTGGAACCACAGGCCGTCGTGGGCGAGCCAGTTCTTGGCGTCGTCCTGGATGATGCGGATGAGCTCCTCGCGCGGCAGCGACTCGAGCTGGGCCACGGCGTCGAACGGGCCGGCTGCCGCTTCCTTGGCTTTCATGAGGCCTTTCCCAGCAGGTCGGTGTCCACCACCTCGGCAAGATAGCGCTCTCCGACGAATCCGGTCACCTGCTCGACCACCCGGCGGTTCTTGAAGAACAGGATGTTGGGGGTGCTCATCACCCCGAGCCGGGCCGCGGTGGCGCCCGCCTCCGCGGCGTTGAGCTCGGCGACCTTCACCTGTCCCTGGTAGCGGGTGGCCAGCGACACGACGACGGGCTCCATCATCTTGCAGGGGCCGCAGCCGGGGCTCCAGACGTCGAGCACCACGGGCAGGTCGGAGCGCCCGACCTCGGCGGCGAAGTTGGAGTCGTCCACGTGGACGGGCATCACCTTGGGCGTTCCGGACCCGAACAACCGGGAGAGCAGGCCCATCACGCTGCCTGCCGGTGGTCCTTGACGAACTTCTGGACCGCCAGCGCGGCGATGGTGCCGTCGGCGACCGCCGTGGTGATCTGGCGGAAGCGCTTCGACCGGATGTCGCCCGCCACGTAGACGCCGGGGATCTCGGTGGACATGTCCTCGCCGGTCTCGACGTATCCCCACTGGTTCATCTTCACGATCCCCTTGAGGAGATCGGTGCGCGGCACGTAGCCCACGAAGACGAAGACCCCCTCGGTGGACAGCTCGCGGACCTCCTTCGTCTTCACGTTCTCGATGCGGAGCTTGTCGAGCTGGTTCTCGCCCAGGAAGCCGCGGGGCTCCGAATCCCAGATCACCTCGATCTTGGGGTTGGCGAGCGCCTCGGCGGCGCTGACCGGCTCGGCCTGGAAGTGGTCGAACTGGTGGATGATGGTGACCTTCTTCGCGAACTGGGTGAGGAAGAGCGACTCCTCGACGGCCGAGTTCCCGCCGCCGATGACGTGGATCTCCTTGCCGTCGAAGTAGGCCCCGTCGCAGGTGGCGCAGTAGGAGATGCCGCGGCCGCGGTACTTCGACTCGCCGGGCACGCCCAGCTCCCGCGGCTTCGCTCCGGTGGCGATGATGACCGCCGGCGCCGTGACCTGCTCCTCCTCGTCGAGCTCGAAGGTCTTCATGGGACCCGAGAGGTCGTGGGAGGTGATCTCCACCGCCCTCCGGATCTTCGCGCCGAAGCGCTCGGCCTGCATCGAGAAGGCCTTGGCCAGGTCGGTGCCCTTCACGTCCTCCGGGAAGCCCGGGTAGTTGGACACCTTGTGGGTGGTCTTCATCTGGCCGCCGGGCACGCTCTCGTCGAGCACCAGCGTCTTCAGGCGGGCGCGGGAGGCGTAGATGGCGGCCGACAGGCCCGCCGGGCCCGCCCCCACGATGATCACGTCGAACGACTCGGCCATGGATACCTCGAGGAAGGGGAACTGCGGATCAGGCGCCCAGCAGCGACTCGACCTGGGCCTTGATGGCGGTGCGCTTGATGTCGTCGCCGCTCATGCGCTCGCCGAGCTCCTTGCCGCTCTTGAAGAAGATCAGCGTGGGGCTGCCGGTGACGCCCAGGCGGGAGGCGAGGTCCTTGTTGCCCTGGCGGAAGATCTTGAGGAAGCGGGCCTTGCCGGCGAACTGCTCGGCAACGGCGTCGAACTTGGGGGCCAGCGCCTCGCACGGGGGGCACTCGGTGGAGAAGAAGTCGAGGACCACCGGGAGGTCGGACCTCGCCACCTCGGCCTCGAAGTCGGCCTGCGTGATCTCCTTCACGAACTCGCTCATTTCGCTCTACCTCGGCTGGGAAAGGGGTGGGGCGGGCCCGGAGGCCCGCCCCGGGGACTGCTAGTCGTGGCAACCCGACACGAGCCGGGACGCCTTGGCGCAACACTGCGCGGCCTTCTCGGTCGTGCAGCACGCCTTCTTCACCTTCGTCAGCAGCTTCATCTTGCCTCCTGGGTGTACGACACCTGCACCTCTGGGAGCCAGAAGGGGGGGAGAGGGTTCGGAACCCGGTCAGGGGGCCCGGCGACCCAGTCCGCGCACGACGGCGGCACGCCCCTGGTGGAGTGGTCCCTCGTCGAGCTCCAGCTCGACCTCCTCGAGGACCTCCCAGACGACCCCGGGGAAGTCGCCGCGGATCCCGGCGGGATCGTAGAGCATGTCCGCCTGCCTCGGACCCCCGCTCGAGAGGGCCAGCTGGCGGGGGGTGAAGGCCTCGAGGAGGACCACGCCGTCCGGTGCCAGCGCGGCCGCCGCGCGGGCGTGGACGGTCCTGCGCAGGGCGGGGGGCAGGTGGACGAAGACCAGGACGACGGCGCCGTGGCGTCCCGGGACCGGCACGTGGTCGGCGAGGTCCGCCACCGTGGTTCGCAAGGGGACGCCACGCGTCGCGGCGAGCCGCGCGGCCTTGGCGAGCCCGACGGACGACCCGTCGACGGCCTCGACGTCGAGGCCGAGCCCGGCCAGGAAGACGGCGTTGCGCCCCTCGCCCTCGCCGAGAGCCAGCACCGGGAGCCCGCGTGGGATGCGACCGGCCTGCTCCACGAGCCAGCGGCTCGGCTCGGTGCCGTAGGCGAATCCGTCTCCCGAAAAGCGCTCGTCCCAGGGGTTCATCCGGTCACCATCCTCCTGTGAGCCGGGCCCCGTTGCCAGGATTCTCCCGACCCCGCATCATGCACGACGGCATGAGCTCCTGGAGCTGCCGCTACGAGGCCGACGGCCTCTGCCGGAAGGTCGACGGCGCATACTGCCGCCCCGGGATGAAGGGGTGCGTCCTGGTCGGAAAGGTGACGTTCCAGGACGGGGTCATCCCCTCGCCGGTCTGGCCTCCCGACGCCTCCCCGGCCGCCCGGGAGACCGCACGCGACGGGACGCCGCACCCGCGGTCCACCCCGGCCGACCCTTGAGGGCGTGGTAGGACAGGGACATGCGTCCGAGAGGCACAGGCCCGTCGTTCCTCCGTTCGACCGTCGCGCTGGCGGCGATGGCGGCCCTGGTCCTGCCCGGCGCCGGCCTCTCCGCCGGGCCCCCGACGCGCAAGCTCGCCGTCGCGGCGTCCGCGAACCTCCGCCTGGTCCTCCTCGAGCTCGCGGGCGCCTTCGAGCGGCGGAACCCCGGGGTGAAGGTCGAGCCGACCTACGGGGCCTCCGGGCTGCTCCAGGCCCAGATCGGCCAGGGCGCGCCGTTCGACCTCTTCCTGGGAGCCGACCGGGAATCCGCCGCCCGGCTCCATGCCGCCGGTCTCGCGCGCGGCGCACCGTTCCACTACGCCACCGGGAGGCTGGTGCTCTGGGTGACGGCGCCCGCCCGGGTGGACCCCAACGTGCTCGGCGTGGCGGCGGTGGCGAACCCCGCCATCAAGAAGGTCGCCATCGCCAACCCTGCCGTGGCGCCGTACGGCATCGCCGCCGAGCAGGCCCTCCGCACGGCCGGATTCCTCGACGCCGTGAAGCCCAAGCTCGTTCTCGGACAGAGCATCCTCCAGGTGGTGCAGTTCGCGGAGAGCGGAAACGCGCAGGCCGCGTTCGTGCCCTGGTCCATGGTGCTCGTTCCTCCGCTCGCGGCGCAGGGTCGCTACGTCGTCGTCCCGCCCGGTTCGTACGCGCCCATCGAGCAGTTCGGCGTGATCCTGGGCCGGGCCCGCGACCCCCAGCTGGCCGAGGCCTTCGTGGCCTTCGTCCGGGGGCCAGGCGGACGCACCATCCTCGAGCGGCACAAGTACGCCCTGCCGGCCGACTGAGCCATGGACGTCGAGGCGCTCCGGCTGAGCTTCACGCTCGCGGCACTCACCACCTTCGCGCTCCTCGTCATCGGGTTGCCCGTGGCGGCCTGGCTCGCCACCTCGCGGTGGCGCTGGAAGCCGCTCGTCGAGTCGGTGGTGGCGCTCCCGCTCGTCCTGCCCCCCACGGTGCTCGGCTTCTACCTGCTCGTGGCCATGGGGCCGATGAGCCCCTTTGGCCGGGCCTGGATCTCCACCTTCGGGCGCCCGCTGGCCTTCAGCTTCGAGGGGCTGCTCGTCGCCTCGGTCGTCTACTCGCTCCCGTTCGCGGTGCAGCCGTTCGCGGCGGCCCTCTCGGCGGTCGATCCCCGCCTCGTCGAGGCTTCTCACACCCTGGGTGTCTCCCGGCTGGCGACCTTCTTCCGCGTGAGCCTGCCCGTCTCCGCTCCCGGCGTGGTCGCCGGCGCGGTCCTCACCTTCGCCCACACCCTCGGCGAGTTCGGCGTCGTGCTGATGGTCGGCGGGAACATCCCGGGCGAGACGCGCACGCTCTCCATCGCCATCTTCGACGCCGTGGAGCAGCTCGACTACGCCACGGCGTCCCGGACCGCGCTCTTCCTCCTGGCCGTCTCCTTCACGGTCCTCGTCGTCACCTACTCGCTGCGGCGCCGGCCGGTGCTCGGGTGACCGGGAAGATCTCGGTGGACGTGCGCCGCTCGTTCCCCGGGGGAGCGGGGGTCCGCGCCGCGTTCGACGAGCCGCTCGCGCCCGGAGGCGTTCTCGTCCTCTTCGGTCCGACCGGCTCGGGGAAGACGACGCTTCTCCGCGCCGTGGCCGGGCTCGACCGGCCCGACGCCGGCTCCATCTCCTTCGGGGGCGAGGTCTGGTTCGACTCCGCGGCCGGGGTCCACGTCCCACCGCAGCTCCGGCGGGTGGGCTTCGTCTTCCAGGACTTCGCGCTCTTCCCGCACCTCTCCGCGCGGGGCAACGTCGCCTTCGGGCTCGGCGGCCTGCGCCTGGACGAGCGGGGCGGGAGGGTGGAGGAGACGGCGCGTCTCCTCCGGATCGAGCACCTTCTCGACCGGAGGCCGGCAGGGCTCTCCGGGGGGGAGCGGCAGCGCGTCGCGCTGGCCCGCGCGCTCGCGCCGCGGCCGCGGCTCCTCCTGCTCGACGAGCCCCTCTCCGCGCTCGACGCGCCCACCCGCGAGCGGTTGCGCGGAGAGCTGCGGGCGCTCCTCCACCACCTCGGTATCCCGTCGATCCTGGTCACGCACGACCGGGTCGAGGCGCTGGCCCTGGGGGACCGGATGGCGGTGCTGGTGGAAGGCGCGGTGCGCCAGGTGGGCGAGGTGGACCGGGTCTTCGGCGCACCCGCCGACGAGGCGGTGGCTCGCGTGGTGGGAACCGAGAACGTGGTGCCGGTCCGGCTGGCGGGCCACGAGGGCGAGCTGGTCGTGGCCGAGGCGGGTCCGGTGCGGCTCCTGGCCGTGGACCCCGGGAACCTGCCCGCGGAGGCCTTCGCCTGCGTCCGCGCCGAGGAGGTCATCCTCGAGAGGGCGCCCGGCGCGGCGACCAGCGCACGGAACCACCTCGCCGGCGTGGTGGACTCCCTGGTGCACGAGGGTCCGCTCGTGCGGGTCACCGTCGACTGCGGGATCCGGCTGGTCGCCCTGGTGACGCGGTCCGGGGCCGAGCAGCTCGCGCTCGCCGTGGGGGTTCCGGTGGCGGCCCTGGTGAAGGCCCAGGCGGTCCGGCTCGTCCCGCGAGGCTAGAAACTGGGCATCGGCTCCCGGGCCGTCAGGGAGCCTTCTTCTCCCCCGCCTTCCTCGCCTTCGCCGCCTCGACGGCATCCCGGACCCTGGGGATCACGTCGTAGACCGGTGGATTGTTGGAGGCGAATCCGATCTTGAACTGGGGCGGGTACTTGATGAGCTCGTTGATGTAGTCGGTGGCCGCGGCACCCACCGGCACGGCCATGGGGATGTGCCGGATGCCGACGTTCACGTCCTCCTGCGGGTTGGTGTACAGGTTCACGAGGAGGACTCCCCCGGTGTCGGTGACGATCGACCCGCTGAAGCCGCCGGTGTCCCCCCTCTGGAAGATCCCGTTCTCGATCTCGGCCGTGAAGACGTACTTGAACTCGTCGACGCGGATGGCCGCGAAGTACTGGTTGAGCGTGTAGGGGCGGCTCCGGCGCGCCGACTGTCCCTCGTCGGCCACCAGGAACGAGGCCTGGTCCACGCCGTCGATGTAGGTGGTCTTCGGGAAGTGCCCGGCCAGCTTCGCTCCCGGGACGCCGGCCAGCGAGAGGGCGGTGGGCAGCACGTCGGCGAGGTCGAAGAGCCCCTCCGACCGGCGCGGCGGGATCGTTCCCTTCCAGTAGGCGAAGGTCGGCACCCGCACCCCGCCTTCCCAGGCCGACCCCTTGCATCCTCGGAACGGCGAACGTCCGTGGGGCGGGATCTCGCACTCCGGCCCGTTGTCCGAGGTGAGGAGGACGAGCGTGTTCTCGATCTCCCCGGTCTCCTCGAGCGCCCCCACGATCTGGCGGACCACGTCGTCCATCTGCACCATGCAGTCGCCGTAGGAGGTCCGTGCACGGGACCGGCCCGCCCACTCGTCGGTCGGGTAGTTGTCGAAGTGGCAGCCGCGCGTGCCGTAGTAGAGGAAGAAGGGCTTCCGGGCTCCCTTCTGGCTCCGGATGAAGTCCACGCCGTGGGCGACCCAGTCGGTGTCGAGCCTCTTGATCACGTCGAGGTCGATGAGCCGCAGGCTCTTGCACCCCTTCCGGTCCGCCGGCGTGCAGTGGACCTCGTCGTGATCGAACTGCGACTTCTCCATCATGGCGAAGCGCTCCGGGGACAGCGCCACCTCGGGGTTGAAGTAGACGTCACGCCACTCGGTGTACATGTCGGAGACGCCGAGGAAGCCCCGGTAGTCGTCGTAGCCCACGTTCTGGGGCAGCGATCCTTCGTTCTCCCCGATGTGCCACTTGCCGATGCCCTGGGTGACGTAGCCCTGCTGCTGGAGGAGCTGGGGCAGCGTGATGGCGCCGTCGAGGCCGCCGGCCTCGCCGTACATGGGAGGGCGCAGGATGCCGTGGTGGAGCGGGTTCTGGCCGGTGTGGAGGGTGGCGCGCGTGGGCGAGCAGGACGGGGTCGAGTAGGCCGAGGTGAGGATGAGCCCGCCCTGGGCCAGGCCGTCCATCACCGGCGTGTCGTTGCCCACCGCGCCGCCGCCGCCGTTGAAGCCGGGGTCCATGAAGCCCACGTCGTCGAGGAGGATGACGACGATGTTGGGCTTCTTGCCGAACCGCTTCTCGAGCGCCGCGAGCTTGGTGCGCGCCGCGGCGTCCTGGTCCGGATGCGACACGACCGGGTACATGTTGTCGGCGGGCTTCACGTCCTTCAGGTGGACGTACTGGTCCGGGTGGCTGAAGCCGCGGGCGGTGGTGGGGCCGGTGGAGGACCCCCGGACGTTCTGCGCGCTCGCGGCCGAGGGGGCGAGGAGGAGGGCGGCCAGACAGGCGGTGAGGGAACGTCGAGAGGGCTGGACGTGCATCGGGGCCTCCGGGGAGAGAGAACGGTATGGCGGCGGGGGAGGAACTTCCATGCGCCTCTTGGGGCGCGTTGCGCCGCCGGCGCGCGCGTGGTTTCCTCCCGCGCCATGCCCGCCCGCCAGCGATTTGACGCCGCGTATTACCGCCGACATTACCAGGGGCCCGACCGGGTCCACTCGGCGTCCCAGGTGGGCCGGCTCGCGGCCGGAACGGCGGGGCTGGCGGCCTGGCTGTGCGTGGAGGTCCGGTCGGTGCTCGAGGTGGGCGCCGGTCCCGGATACTGGCGGGCCTGGTTCCGCCGGCACCGGCCCGGGGTCCGCTACCTCTCCACCGATGCCTCGGCGTGGGCTTGCCGCCGCTGGGGGCACGCGCGGCGCGACATCTCGGCCTGGCGGCCCCGCGCCCCCTTCGACCTGGTGGTGTGCCAGGGGGTGCTGCAGTACCTCGACGACGCGGCGGCGGCGAGGGCGATCGAGAACCTGGCCGCCGGCTGCCGGGGCCTCCTCTACCTCGAGGCCGTCACCCGCCACGACCTGCTGGAGGTGGTGGATGCCGACCGGACCGACACGTCCATCCACGCGCGCACCGGGGACTGGTACCGGGAGCGCCTCGATCCGCACTTCGCGCAGGTGGGGGCCGGCATCTGGGCCGCGCGCTCCGCCGGGATCCCGCTCTACGAGCTCGAGGGCGCGCCGGTCCACCCCAGGCTGCGCCGCCAGAGCTCGGCGGCCAGCGCGGCGTCGTCGGCGGCCCGGCTCGGCCGGACCGGCCTGGAGGAGTCGTAGTAGGCACCGCTCACCAGGGAGGACTCCGGCGCGGTGGCGCAGTGCAGGGTGGTCCGCGCACCTTTCTCCGGCGAGATCATGAAGAGCTTCGCCAGGTGGCGCAGGCCCCAGGGCAGCTCCCTCCAGATGTCGGTGGCGACCACCCCCGGGTGGAGCGCGTACGCGGTGACGCCGGTCCCGGCGAGGCGGCGGGCCAGCTCCTTCGTGAAGAGCACGTTGGCGAGCTTCGACACCGAGTACTCGTCGATGCCGCCGGTGGACGTGGCGGGACGGCGCTGCGCGTCCCAGTCGATGCTCCTGGCCCGGTGGTGGGCCCGGCTCGCCACGTTCACGATCCGTGATGGAGCGCTCTCCTTCAGCCGGTCGAGCAGCAGCAAGGTGAGGAGGAACGGCCCGAGGTGGTTGGTCCCGAAGGTCGTCTCGAAGCCGTCCGGGGTGAGCTTGCGCACTCCCGCCAGGCCGGCGTTGTTCACCAGGACGTGCAGGGGCAGCCCGAGCGAGAGGAAGGACCGGGCGCCATCCCGCACCGAGGCCAGGTCCGAGAGGTCGAGGGGCAGGAACGCGGCCGCGTCCGGCCCCGACGAGCGCCGGATCTCCTCCACCACGGGCTCGGTTCGCTCCCGGGAGCGGCCGGCGAGGAACACCCGGCCTCCGCGGCGGGCGAGCTCCTCCGCGGTCACCCGGCCGATGCCGGTGCTGGCTCCGGTGACGAGGTACACCTTCCCGCCCAGTTCGTTCGACATGTGCGGAGGCTAGTGGCGCCGGCGGATCCGGGCAAGGACTCCCGCCGGGCTCTCCCGGGAGTGAGGGCGGGCGCCGCCGCCGGCCACCGGCTAGAATGACGTCCCCGACCCGCCCTGCGCCCCCCTTCCCCGGAGCCCAGCCTTGCGCAAGCACCTCGCACCCGTGGCAATCCTCCTCTCGGTCCTGGGCCAGGCCTGCGGGGGTTCGGACGGCAGTCCGCCCGCGGTCGCCACCGTCGCGGTGTCCCTCGTCGCGACCAGCGTCCTCATCGGCCAGGCCACCACGGCCTCTGCGGTACTCCGCGACGCGGGGGGCACCGTGCTCACCGGGCGAACCGTGACCTGGACCTCGTCCGCGCCGTCCGTCGCCACCGTCACCGCCGCGGGCAGCGTCGCCACCGTC
>DAIEMM010000459.1 GCA_027349605.1 Anaeromyxobacteraceae bacterium | reverse complement strand
CCGAAGAGCCGGAGCGGCAGGGCGGGAGCGGAGCGGGCCGCCTCGGCGAAGGGGACCGAGGTGATGGTGCGCGCCCGCAGGTCGAGCACGTCCACCCGGTGCTGCGCGTACTCGGTCTTCTCGTCGAGCGTGCTCTCGGGCCGGAGCGAGGGCGCGTTCAGCGCCACGAGGCGCGTGTAGTCGTCGTCGGAACGGTCCACGGCGCGCGTGCCCAGGCCGAAGACGAGCCGCATCACCCCGGCCTGCGGGTCGATCCCGGCGTTCCAGACGTACGGGTTGTAGGAGAGGGCCACCCCGGCGAACTGGGGGAAGTAGAGGTCCCCGTGCACCGCGCCGGAGACCCGCTGCACCAGCACCGCCATCTGCTCGTCCCGGTCGAGGAGCCCGCGCCTTTCCCGGTAGTGAAGCGCCTCCTCGCTCATGCTGCTCGCGTAGACCTCCTTCAGGGCGGCCAGGAAGTCTCGGAGCCGCTCCTCCGGCGAGCCCTGGTTCGGGCAGAAGACGCTCTCGTACTTCCCGGTGAAGGCGTTCCCGAAGCCGTCCTCGAGGAGGCTCGAGGAGCGCACGATGATGGGGGACTGGCCGTAGTACTCGAGCAGCGCGGTGAAGCGGCGCAGGACGGATTCGGGGAACCTCCCCTCCCGGACCCGGCGCCGGGCCCCGGCCGCGCCCTCCAGGCAGGCGGCCCCTCGGCGCTGCTCCCGCCGCGCCGGCCAGCAGCCGTTCCGCACGAGGTAGGTGTAGAAGACGTCGGAGCCGACGAACCAGGAGTCGTGCGGCTCGAGCCGCCGGGACCAGGACGGGTCGCCGTTGGCGAGGATGGCCCGCGCCACCAGCATCCCCGCCGCCTTCCCGCCCACGAGCCCCGTGCCCACCATGCGCCGGCGGATGGCGAGCAGGTCGTCGAGCGTCAGGTGCCGCCCGGCCATCTCGGCGAAGCGCTCGTCGCGGGTGAACATCATGCGGAGCAGCGACTCGAAGGCGGCCCGCTCCTCCTCCGGGCGTCCCCGTCCCTCCCGGACCGCGTCGCGGATGGCGCGGGCGGCCTCCACCCGCCGGTCCCACACGTCGGCCTGCTCCACCGCGTCGAGCCGCCGGTCGGCCACGTCCACCAGGGCCTCGGAGAGCTCCGCACTCTCGGTGAGGGGGCGGAGCCCCTCCCCCTCGCGGACGTGGGGCAGGTACATGGTGGGGGAGTGGCGGCCGTCCACCTTGAGCGGGTGGAGGTACACGGTGCGCCGGCGCCGGAAGACGTCCACCAGGATCTGGGTCGTGCTGCGCACCGCGTCCACCGCCTCGGCGGCGTGGTGGCCGGAGAGCAGCGCGAAGTAGGTCACGGTCCCGAGCTCGTACAGGTACGGGCAGGTGACCATGAAGAAGTTGCCCAGCATGAGGTCGCTGTACCAGTCGGCGGCCAGGTCGGAGAGGCAGTCGAAGACGTGGAACGCGCCCGGCCCGGCCGCCTCGATGACCCGGTGGATGGCGTCGGTGAAGCTCTCGAAGCCGAGCGACGGCGAGATGCGGTGGATCTCGGCTCCCGACGCCTCGTCGAGCAGGGGCTCGTGGCGGGCGAAGCGGAAGTAGACGACGCGACGCCCCTCGGCGCGGGCCCGGGCCACGAAGGGGAGGACCAGCGGGGCGTAGTCGTCGAGGTCCTCGACCTGCCAGACCACGTTGTCGCCTGGGCGGAGCCCCGTCAGGACCTCGTCGAGGGCGGGGATGCCGGTACCGGGCGGAGGGACCGGGGTCGTCGCAAGGTCGTGATCGGACACGGGATCACCTTCGCCCATTGCAGGGTTGCCTGTAAATCAGGCAAAGTGACCGCCTTTCGGGCAGAGGGATCGCGCCCACAACCGAAACGAGGCAGGACATGGCCAACAAGATGGACGAGAAGCTGCAGGTCGTTTACCAGGACGTCCTGAAGCGCAACCCCGGCGAGGTCGAGTTCCACCAGGCGGTTCGGGAGGTCCTCGAGTCGATCGGACCGGTGCTGTCCAAGTACCCCGAGTTCCGCGAGGGGAAGATCATCGAGCGGATCGCCGAGCCGGAGCGCCAGATCATCTTCCGGGTGCCCTGGCAGGACGACCGGGGCGAAGTGCAGATCAACCGCGGCTTCCGCGTGCAGTACAACAGCGCGCTCGGCCCCTACAAGGGCGGGCTCCGCTTCCACCCGTCGGTCTACCTCGGGATCATCAAGTTCCTGGGCTTCGAGCAGATCTTCAAGAACGCGCTGACCGGGCTCCCCATCGGCGGCGGCAAGGGCGGCTCCGACTTCGATCCCAAGGGCAAGTCGGACAACGAGGTGATGCGCTTCTGCCAGAGCTTCATGACCGAGCTCTGGCGCCACATCGGCGACGTCACCGACGTCCCCGCCGGCGACATCGGCGTGGGCGGCCGGGAGATCGGCTACATGTTCGGCCAGTTCAAGCGGCTCACCGCCCGCTACGAGGCCGGCGTCCTCACCGGCAAGGGGCTCGACTACGGCGGCTCGCTCGTCCGCACCGAGGCCACCGGCTACGGGGCCACGTTCTTCGTGCAGGAGATGCTGAAGGCCCGCGGCGGCGACACCTTCGAGGGCAAGACCTGCACCGTCTCCGGGTCGGGCAACGTCGCCATCTACACCATCGAGAAGATCGTCCAGCTGGGCGGCAAGGTGGTGGCCTGCTCCGACTCGAACGGCGTGATCGTCGACGAGAAGGGCATCGACCTCGAGCTCGTGAAGCAGCTGAAGGAGCGGGAGCGCCGCCGCATCAAGGACTACGTGGAGTACCGCAAGCACGCGAAGTACCTGCACGGCGGGAACATCTGGGAGGTCCCCTGCCAGGTGGCCATGCCGTCCGCGACCCAGAACGAGATCAACGGCAAGGACGCGGCCACGCTGGTGAAGAACGGCTGCATCGCGGTGGGCGAGGGGGCCAACATGCCCACCACCCCCGAGGGGATCAAGGTCTTCCTCGACGCCAGGATCGCCTACGGCCCGGGCAAGGCGGCCAACGCCGGCGGCGTGGCCACCAGCGCCCTCGAGATGCAGCAGAACGCCACCCGCGACTCGTGGACCTTCGAGTACACCGAGAAGCGGCTCGCCAACATCATGAAGAACATCCACCAGAACTGCTGGGAGACCGCCGAGGAGTTCGGCGCCAAGGGCAACTACGTGGTGGGGGCCAACATCGCCGGCTTCATCAAGGTGGCGAAGGCCATGGTCTCCCACGGCCTGGTGTAGCGATCAACGTCCGGACGGGGGCGGCGCGTAGTCGCGCGCCGCCTCCTCGCCGGAGAGCACCCGCAGCGCCCCGCCGGCCAGCGCCGAGAGCTCGTCCTCGCCCGGGAGGATCACCACCGGCGCGATCCACGCCACCCGCCGTCGGATGGGCGCGACCACCGCCTCCTGCCAGGCCATGCCGCCGGTGAGGAGCACGGCGTCCACCCGGCCGTCGAGCGCCACCGCCATGGCCCCGATCGACTTCGCCAACTGGTAGGCCATGGCCTCCACCACGAGCGCCGCCCAGTCGTCGCCGGCGGCGGCGCGGGCCACCGCCTCCCGCGCGTCGCGCGTGCCGAGCAGGGACTGGAGGCCTCCGTCGCCGAAGAGGAGCCGGCGCACCGTCGCCCGCCCGGCGCCCGGCGCGAAGCACAGGTCGACCAAGGCGGTGACGGGCACGCCGCCGGCGCGGTCCCCGGCGAAGGGCCCCTCGTCCTGCGGGTTCACCACGTCCACCATGCGCCCCTCCCGCAGGGCGGCGAGCGACACCCCCGTCCCCAGGTGGGCGACCACGAGGCGCAGCGA
>DAIEMM010000438.1 GCA_027349605.1 Anaeromyxobacteraceae bacterium | reverse complement strand
GTAGAACGGGGTCTCCGCCGTGACGACCTCGACCCGGTCGCCCTTCCGGGCCCGATCGGCCCGCTGCCCGTTCACCAGGAGCGCCCGGACCGGCGACCGGGCGGTGGTGGCCTCGTATCCGAGGAACTTCACCTCCCCCAGCTCGTTCGCGATCTGGTGGTGCAGCTCCTCGACCGCCTCCTCCCCCGACCCCTTCCACTCCGAGCGTGCCCGCTGCTCGGACATGGCGCTCTCGAAGCCCGCCTCGTCCACCCCCACCGCGTGCTCCTCGGCGATGACGCGGGTGAGGTCCATGGGGAAACCGAAGGTGTCGTAGAGCTGGAAGGCCACCTTGCCCGGGATGGTCTTCTCGCCCCGGGCGGTGAGGTGGCGGATCTGCTCCTCCAGGATGGTGAGCCCCTTGTCGAGGGTGCGCCGGAAGGACTCCTCCTCCTGCTCGGCCACCTTGACGATGAAGGCGCGATTCTCCCGGATCTCCGGGTAGACGTCCCCCATCTCGGCGATGACGGCCTCGGCGACCCGGGGGAGGAAGACCTGGTCGAGCCCCAGCCGCTTCCCGTGCCGGATGGCGCGCCGCATGATCCGGCGCAACACGTAGCCGCGCCCCTCGTTGGAGGGCAGGACGCCGTCCCCCACCAGGAAGGTGGTGGCCCGCGCGTGGTCGGCGATGACCCGCATCGACACGTCGTCGGGGGCGTCGGTGTGGCCGTAGGCCTTCCCGGCGATCTTCTCGATGGCCCGGATGACGTTCTGGAAGATGTCGGTGTCGTAGTTGGAGCGCTTGCCCTGCGCCACCGCGGCGATGCGCTCGAGGCCGGCACCGGTGTCGATGGACGGCCTGGGCAGCGGCGCCAGGTGCCCGTCGGCGGAGCGCTCGAACTGCATGAAGACCAGGTTCCAGATCTCCAGCCACCGGTCGCAGTCGCAGGCCACGCCCTGGCACTCGCGCCCGGCCTTCTCCTCGGCGCAGGCGATGTCGTCGCCCTGGAAGTAGTGGATCTCCGAGCAGGGGCCGCAGGGGCCGGTGTCGCCCATGGCCCAGAAGTTGTCCTTGGCGCCGAGCCGGTGGATGCGTTCCACGGGGACGCCGGCCTTCCTCCAGAGCTCGAAGGCCTCCTCGTCCCAGGGGAGGTTGCCCTCGCCGGCGAACACGGTGGCCGCCAGCCGCGAGGTGTCGATGGAGAGCCACTCCTCGCTGGTGACGAACTCCCAGCCCCAGGCCACCGCGTCCTTCTTGAAGTAGTCCCCGAAGGAGAAGTTGCCGAGCATCTCGAAGAAGGTGTGGTGACGGGCGGTGAAGCCCACGTTCTCCAGGTCGTTGTGCTTGCCGCCGGCGCGGACGCACTTCTGGGCGGTGGTGGCGCGGGAGTAGTCGCGCTTCTCGCGCCCGGTGAAGACGTCCTTGAACTGGACCATGCCGGCGTTGGTGAAGAGCAGCGTGGGGTCGTTCTGGGGGACGAGCGAGGAGCTCTTCACCCGGCGGTGGGCGCGCTCCTCGAAGAAGCGGAGGAAGGCCTCGCGGATCTCGGCGGCGGTCAGGGTCTTCATGTCTCTCGTTCTTCCGTGGGGAGCGGCTTAGATAGCAGAGGGACCCCGGGTGCGGCTACTGGGCTGGCAGGTCGACGCGCCAGCCGCCCCGTTCCCGCACCAGCACGACGTCCTGGGGCTTCGCGCCGGGCGCCTCGACCCGCAGGACGGCCCGGTCCGGCCCCGACTCCCGCACCACGATCGACGCGGGCGGGAGCACCGCCAGCGCCGCGTCTCCCGCGAGCAGGGCCCGTGCCCTCGGAGGGACGACCCCCGGCGCGGCCGAGGCGGCGACCCGGGCCCTCGCCTCCAGTCGCTCGCGGGTCGCCGACGAGAGCAGGTCCCAGGCCGCGTCCTCGTCCCGCTCCGCCATGGCGCGCACCAGCGCCCGGTAGGCGGCGTCGGGCGGGAGGTCCCGCTGGCAGGCGGGGACGGCGAGGAGCAGCGCCGCCCCGAGGACGGCGAGGCGCGTCGGCGAGAAGGTGCCCTTCATCGGGACTCCCGGGGTCTCGTCATGCGGAGGCGCCACACCGGCTGTCCGGAGGCCAGGTAGCGCTTCTCGCGGGTGGAGGGGATCTCCTCGGGGCCGCGCTCGGCGAAGCGCCCCGGCCCGGAGGCGTTGGCGAATCCGGCCTCCTCCAGCCGCTCCACCGCGTCCCGTGCGTAGCGCTCGACGTCGGTGCGGAAGTCGAGGTGGCCGCCCGGACGCAGGAGCCGGAGGATGAGGGTCGACATCCCGTCGTCGACGAGGCGCCTCCGCACGTGCCGCCGCTTCCACCACGGGTCGGGGAAGTGCACGTGGACCGCGGCGAGCGATCCCTCCGGGAACAGGCGCGGCGCGAGGATCCGGGCGTCGCCGGTCAGCACCACCAGGTTCCCGAGCTTGCGCTTCCGGACCTTCTCCTCCAGGTCGGCGGCGAACTTGCGCCGCTGCTCCACCGCCACGAGCACCCGGTCCGGGTGGCGCGGCCCGAAGGCGAGCGCGTAGCCCCCGTGACCGGAGCCGATCTCGAGCTCCAGTTCCCGGGCCGGGGGACCCAGCAGGGCGGCCCAGTCGGGGTGCATGTCGAGCGCGATGGGCGCTTCGTCCCTGTCCGAAAAGATCATCCGCTCGAGGTCCCTCGCCTGGTTTCGGTGATAATGGGCGTCCATGCGTCGCGCCCTGGCCGTCGCCCTCTGCTGGTCCTTGCTCCTCGCCGGCTGCGGGCGAAAGCGCGAGTACCCGCCTCCCGACCGCTACCTCCCCGCCGACGCCTCCCTGGCGGTGCTCGTGCCCGGGCTGGGGACGGCCGCCCGCCAGGCGGGCGCACTCTACCGCACCATCGCCCAGGCGCCCCAGGCCGTGCAGCTCACCGAGGCCCACGCCGC
>DAIEMM010000416.1 GCA_027349605.1 Anaeromyxobacteraceae bacterium | reverse complement strand
CTCGGGGAGTCGGCCCGGCTGCTCGCCGAGGGCCGGCCGGCCGAGGCCGAGCTGGCCGCCGCGCGCGCGCTCGGCGCCGCGCCCTCGTCCGACGAGGCTCGCCAGGCGCTGGCCGCGGCCCGCGAGGCGCTGGGGGCGTCGCTGCGTGCCACGCTCGACCGGCGCTACATCCCGGTGGTCCGGCTCTCCTCCGGCGAGATCTCCGGGCTCGGCCTGGACGCCTCGCAGAAGTACCTCCTCTCCCGCTGCGACGGGCGGCGCGCGCTGGGGCAGATCGCCCAGGTGGCGCCGCTCGACGAGCTCGAGGTGCTGAAGGCGTTCAAGGATTTCGTCGAGCAGGGCGTGGTCGAGCTGCGAACGGCCTGATGCCCGTCGAGGTCAGGGCCGGCGCGCCCGGTTCCGCGGTGCCGCCGTCGACGCCTGGAGGCGGCCCCCGTCCCAGTCGGCCCAGGCCTCCACCGCGGCGCGCGCCACCGAGGGAGCCTTCACGCGCCAGTTCCGCTCGTTCACCACCACCACCGCGAAGGCGACGCGGGGATTCTCGGCGGGAGCGAATCCCACGAACCAGGAGTAGTCGCGGAACGGATCGGCCTCGGAGAGCGAGCCGGTCTTGCCGGCCACGGTGAGGCCGCGCAGGGACGACTGGCGGGAGCGGGGCGCACGGAAGGCGCGCCGCCCGGTGCCCTCGGTCACGGTGGTGCGCATCATGGCGGCGAGCTCGGCGGCGACCGGCTCGTCGAGGACGCGCCAGGGCTGTACCGTGGGGCGCGCGACGGCGCCGGACGACGAGGCGACCACGTCCGGCGGCACGAAGACCCCGCCGTTGGCGATGATGGCGGCCACCACGGCGCCGTGGAGCGGCGAGAGGCGGACCGGGCCGAAACCGGCCGCGGTCGTGGCGAGGGCGAACGGCTCCTCGGGGATCTCGGCGCGCGACGTCTCCACCCGCTGCGCGAAGGGGATGGGCTGGTTGAAGAGGAAGCGATCGGCCTCGGCGCGCAGCAGCGTGGCGTTGAGCGCCCGGTCGGCGAGCTTGGCGAAGACCACGTTGGCGCTCTTGCCGAGCGCCGAGGAGAGCGAGAGGCAGCGCCGGTCGCGCCGGGGGTCGTCGGCGAGCAGGGACGGCCGGACCCGGTGCTGGCCGCCGTGGTAGCAGACCTCGGCGCCGGGCTCGAGGCCGCGCCGGAGGAGGGCCGAGCTGGTGATGATCTTGAAGACGCTGGCCGCCGGAGCCCGGGCCTCGAGCGAGAGGCCGCGACGGCCCGGCTCGCGCTGGGAGTGCTCGGCCATGGCCAGCACCCGGCCGGTGGCGGGATCGAGGAGCACCGCCGCGGCCCACGGGACCCGGTGGTCGGAGAGCACCTTCTCGATGCGCTCCTGCAGGCGCGGGACGGTGGTGAGCACCGCGCTCCCCTTGCCGAGCGGCGCGACGTAGCGATCGGCGACACGGTCGAGGGTCGCCTCGGCGAGCCGGAGCTCGGAGGGGGCGGCGGCCGACATCACCGGCGCGACCCGGGGGGGCGCGGACGGAAGCGGCGCGGGCTCGGCCTCCTGCCCGCCGGAGAGGACGAGCGCCCCGCGCGGCGCATCGATGCCCGAGGCCGGAGCCGGCCAGGGAAGCGCGAGGAAGAGGAGGAAGGCCCCGAAGGCGGCGAGCAGCCAGGAGGCGAGGCGGGGCCGTGTCATGTCGATATCGGCATTGTCGTCGAAGGATGGCACACGGTCAAAAAGGAAGCGGAGCGTCCATGTGAGGAACGCTCCGCCTCGGGCGCCCGAGGTGGGCGCACACCCCTTCGACCCTACCTGCGAGCGGCCGGCGTCGGGCGCGCCGCCTTCCGTCCCCGGGCCGCCTTCTTCCCGGGCCTGGATCTCTTCGCCACCTTCTTCGCCCCGGCTCCCTCCGCCCGCCGCTGCCTCAGCGCGGCCTGCGCGGCCGCGAGGCGCGCGACCGGCAGCCGGTACGGGGAGCAGGAGACGTAGTCGAGCCCGATCTCGTGGCAGAACTCCACGGACGCCGGGTCGCCTCCGTGCTCTCCGCAGATCCCGAGCTTGAGACCGGGCTTGGTGCGGCGCCCGTCCTCGATGGCGATCCTCATGAGCCGCCCCACGCCGTCCCGATCGATGGAGACGAACGGGTCCACCGCGTAGATGTCCTTCTGCACGTACTTCGAGAGCACCGGCCCCATGTCGTCGCGGGAGAGGCCGAAGGTGGTCTGGGTGAGGTCGTTCGTGCCGAAGGAGAAGAACTCGGCGGTCTTCGCGATCTCGCCGGCGGTGAGGGCGCCGCGCGGCACCTCGATCATGGTTCCCACCAGGTAGGGGATCCGCTTCCCGCGCTCGGCGAAGACCTTCTCGGCGGTCTCGCGGACCACGCGGGCCTGGTCGTCCAGCTCCGTCTTCGTGCCGACGAGCGGGATCATGATCTCGGGCTGGGCCTTCACCCCCTCGGCGCGGACGTCGAGCGCCGCCTCCAGGATGGCCCGGGCCTGCATCTCGGTGATCTCCGGGTAGGTGATGCCCAGCCGGCAGCCGCGGTGGCCGAGCATGGGGTTCGCCTCGTGCAGCTCGTCGATGCGCGCCCGGACCCGGGCCACCGACTTGCCCGCGGCGCGGGCCAGGTCGACCACGCCCGCCTCGTTGTGCGGGAGGAACTCGTGCAGCGGCGGGTCGATGGTCCGCACGGTCACCGGTCGCGATCCCATGGCCCGGAACAGGCCGGCGAAGTCGGCCCGCTGGAAGGGGAGCAGCTTCGCCAGCGCGGCGCGCCGCTCCTCCTCGGTCTCGGCGACGATCATCTCCCGCATCGGGCCGATCTTCCCCTCGCCGAAGAACATGTGCTCGGTGCGGCACAGGCCGATGCCCTGCGCGCCCAGCTTCACCGCCACCTCCGCCTGGTCGGGCTGGTCGGCGTTGGCGCGCACCTGGAGTCGCCGTGCCTTGTCGGCCCAGCCGAGCAGGCGGGCGTACTGCCGGTAGAGGGGGGAGTCGGCCTCGCTCCGCTCCCCCTTGATCACGGCCTCCACCTCGGACGGCTGGGTCTCGACCTTGCCCGCCACGACCTCGCCCGTGAACCCGTCGACCGAGATCCAGTCTCCCTCGTGCAGCCTGCGGGTGCCGCCGGGCGCGGCCACCGTCATGATCCGGTCCTTGTAGTCGAAGGTCAGGGCGTCACAGCCCACCACCGCCACCTTGCCCATCTGGCGGGCCACCAGCGCGGCGTGGGAGGTCATGCCGCCGAAGGCGGTGAGGAAGCCCACCGCGGCGTCCATGCCGCGGATGTCCTCCGGGCTGGTCTCGTGGCGCACCAGCACCACCGTCTCTCCGCGCTGCTTCCACTCCTCGGCGTCGGAGGCGAAGAAGACGATGCGGCCGGTGGCGGCGCCCGGCCCGGCGGGCAGGCCCCGGGCCAGGTACTTCCCCTCGGCCACCGCCCTCTTCCACTGTTCGACCGCGAAGATGGGCTTCATCAGCTGGTCGATCGACGTCGGGATCACCCGGAGGACCGCCTCGTCGGGCGTGATCAGCCTCTCGTCGGCCATCTCCACGGCCACCCGCACCTCGGCCAGGCCGGTGCGCTTGCCGGTGCGGGTCTGCAGCACGTAGAGGCGCCTCCGCTCGATGGTGAACTCGATGTCCTGCATGTCCCGGTAGTGGGATTCGAGCCGGTGGCGCACCACCTCGAGCTGGCTGGCGATGTCCGGCCAGCGGGCCGCCATCTCGCCGATCTTCTGCGGGGTCCGGATGCCGGCCACCACGTCCTCGCCCTGCGCGTTCACCAGGAACTCGCCGTAGAACAGGTTGGCGCCGGTCGCCGGGTCGCGGGTGAAGGCCACGCCGGTTCCGGAGTCCTCGCCCATGTTGCCGAAGACCATCGACTGGACGGTGACCGCGGTGCCCCAGTCGGACGGGAAGCCGTACATGCGCCGGTAGGCGACGGCGCGGTCGTTGTCCCAGGACCGGAAGACGGCGTCGACCGCCATGAGGAGCTTCGCCACCGGGTCGTCCGGGAACGAGACGCCCCGGCGGGCGCGGATCTCGGCCTTGAACTCGGCGACCAGCTCCCGCAACGCCTCCACGGGCAGCTCGGAATCGATCTTCACGTCGTGCACGTGCTTCTTCCGCTCCAGCAACACCTCGAACGGGTCGCGGTCCTCCTTGCGCTCCGGCTTCATCCACAGGACCACGTCGCCGAACATGGCCACGAAGCGCCGGTAGCTGTCCCAGGCGAAGCGCTCGTTGCCCGACCGGTCGGCGAGCCCCTTCACGGTGGCGTCGTTCAGTCCCAGGTTCAGGACCGTGTCCATCATCCCGGGCATCGACACCCGGGCGCCGGAGCGGACCGAGACGAGGAGCGGATTCGCGGCGTCGCCGAAGCCCTTCCCGGTCTCCTTCTCGACCTTCGCCAGCGCGGCCGAGATCGCGCCGCGGAGGTCCCTCGGGAGCTTCTTGCCGCCCCGGAAGAACTCCGTGCAGACCTCGGTGGTGATGGTGAAGCCCGGGGGGACGGGGATGCCGATGTTGCTCATCTCGGCCAGGCCCGCACCCTTCCCGCCGAGCAGGTCCTTCATGTCCCTGCTGCCCTCGGCACGCCCGCCACCGAAGGAGTAGGTCCGCTTCGCGCCGGTCTTCCGAGCCATCGGGCACCCCTTGGCATCCTACGCCTCGCCCGGTCGGCGAGGTGCAGCCGGAGTGGTAGCCGTTCGGGGGGGGAGGCTGGCTTGGCCCCCATCAAGAAAGCGGAACTATCTTCTGTCAATGCACCCTGTCGTCGGGGGTTTGACGCTGTAAAGGCTGAAAACCAGGGGCCGCACGGCGGCGGGATCCCGTCAAGGCGCCTCCCGGCTGGCCCGAGCCCGTCGCGAGGCACACGATGCCGTGGGCGAGCCGGGCACCCGACGAGGGAGCAGCGGAGGCGTGCCTGGAGGGCCCGTCGAGCAGCGGAC
>DAIEMM010000384.1 GCA_027349605.1 Anaeromyxobacteraceae bacterium | reverse complement strand
GCGGCTACGCCTACCCGACGGCGCGGATGGCCTACACCGGAAGCTCCTTCGCCCAGATCCTGAACCAGGCCTTCCGCTGGGTGCTCTTCCCCCGGGTTCGCCTCGCACCCCCTCGCGGCCTCTTTCCCTCCGGTGCCCGCTTCTCCACCGAGCCCCGCGAGGCGGTGCTCGACCTGGCGCTGCTCCCTGCCGTCCGCGACTACATCTCGGCGACGTCCCGCGTCCGCCGCCTCATCGCCGGGCGGCTCCACCTCCAGGCCCTGCTCGTGCTCGCCACGCTGGTGGCCCTGCTGGCCTGGAGATTCGTCCGGGGGGGAACATGATCCTGCGCGCGCTCTTCCAGATCGGGCTCCTGCTCCTGCTCCCTCCGTTCCTGCTCGGGGTGGTGAACCGGGTGAAGGCCATCGTGGCCGGGCGCAAGGGGCCTCCTCTCCTCCAGCTCTACTCCGACCTCCGGAAGCTCCTGTCCAAGGGGGCCGTCTACAGCCGGACCACGACCTGGGTCTTCCGGGCCGGCCCCGCGATCGGGCTCGCCGCCGTCGCCACCGCGGGGACCATGCTCCCGGTCGCCGGGCAGCCCGCCGTGTTCTCCTTCGCCGGCGACTTCGTGCTCTTCGCCTACCTGCTCGCCCTGGCCCGCTTCGTCACCGCCCTCGCCGCGCTCGACACCGGATCGTCGTTCGAGGGCATGGGCGCCGCCCGCGAGGTCTCCTTCGCCAGCATGGCCGAGCCGGCCCTCTTCCTCGTGCTTGTGGTGATGGCGCGGGCCACCGGCTCCCTCTCCCTCTCCGGGATGCTCGGACCGGCCCTCGCCCCCGCCTGGCGCGCCGCGGCGCCGGCGCTGCTCCTCTCGGCCATCGCCCTCTTCGTGGTGGCCCTGGCCGAGAACTCCCGCATCCCGGTGGACGACCCCAACACCCACCTGGAGCTGACCATGATCCACGAGGTCATGGTGCTCGACCACTCCGGCCCCGACCTGGCCTTCATCCTCTACGGCGCCTCCCTCAAGTTCTTCCTCTTCGGCGCCCTCTTCGTGCGGCTGGTGGCCGACGTGGGCACCTCCGGCTTCTGGGCCGCCGAGGCGGCCTTCGTGGTGGAGCTGGTCGGCTTCGCGATCCTGGTCGGGGTCGTCGAGTCGTTCATGGCCCGCCTCCGGCTCACCCGCGTGCCCCAGATGCTGGTGGGCGCCTCGGTCCTCTCCGTCTTCGCGCTGGTCCTTCTCCTGAGGTGAACGTGGGCGCCTGGACCGACATGGCCTTCATCCTGGTGGTGGTCCTCGACCTCTTCCTGCTGGCCTCGAGCCGGCTGGGGGCCGCCATCCGCGCCGTGGCGCTGCAGGGGGCGCTGCTCTCGCTCCTGGCGCTGCTCCTCACCTCCTCCGGGCACTCCCCCGGCCACATGCTGGTCGTGGCCGGCGGCGCGTTCCTCATCAAGGCCATCCTCATCCCCTGGCTGATGTTCCGGGCCATCCGCGAGATGGCCATCCGGCGGGAGATGGAGCCGCTGGTGGGCTACGTGCCGTCGATGATCCTCGGCGGCGTGGGCGTGGTGCTCTCCTTCGCCTTCTCCCGCGGGCTGCCGCTCCCCACCCACGAGATGCACCCCTTCCTCGTCCCCACCGCGCTCGCGACGGTCTGGACCGGGCTGCTCCTCGTGGTGAGCCGGCGCAAGGCGGTCACCCAGGTGCTGGGCTTCCTGGTGCTCGAGAACGGCGTCTTCGTCTTCGGCCTCCTCCTCACCGACTTCATGCCGGTGATGGTGGAGGCGGGTGTGCTCCTCGACCTGCTGGCCGCGGTCTTCGTGATGGGAATCGTGATGTTCCAGATCAACCGGGAGTTCGCCTCCCTCGACACCGACGCCCTGTCGTCGCTCAAGGACTAGGACCGATGATCGTCTTCGTCATCCTGGTCCCGTTCGTCCTCGGCGCGTCGGCCTTCGCCTGGCCCGACAACCGGACCCGCCCGGCGCTCCTCGTCGTCGGCGCGGCCCTCCACGCCGTCGGCATCGCCTCCCTCTGGATCCACCCCGAGGGGCCGGTGATGCACGGCTACCTCTTCCTCGACGCCGCCGGGAAGGTGGTCGTCACCACCTCGTCGATCCTCTTCCTGGCGAGCGCGCTCTACGCCCAGGGGTACCTGCGCCACCGCTCCGACCGGGACAACCGGGTCTTCGTGGGCGGCCTCCTCATCATGCTCGCCGCCATGACCACGGTGGGCATGGCCCAGCACCTGGGCGTGCTCTGGGTGGCCATCGAGATCACCACGCTGGCGACGGCCCCGCTCATCTACTTCAACCACAACGCCCGGTCCCTGGAGGCGGCCTGGAAGTACCTGCTCGTCTCCTCGCTGGGCATCGCGCTGGCGCTGCTCGGCACCTTCTTCCTGGCCCTCTCAGGCGCGGGCCCGGACGGCCCCCGGTCGCTGCTCCTCGAGGACCTGATCCGCGCCGGTCCCCAGCTCTCGCGCCCCTGGGTGCGCGCCGCCTTCGTCTTCCTGCTCGTCGGGTACGGGACGAAGATGGGGCTCGCCCCTCTCCACTCCTGGAAGCACGACGCCTATGGCGAGGCCCCCGGCCTGCTCGGCGCGCTGCTCGCCGGCGGCATCACCAACTTCGCCTTCCTCTCCGTGGTGCGGGTCCTCCAGGTCACGAGCGCGGCCGGGGAGGGAGCCTTCGCCCGGGACGCCCTGCTCGGGCTCGGGCTGCTCTCGATGGCGCTCGCCGCGGTCTTCATGGCCGGGCAGCGCGACTTCAAGCGCATGCTCGCCTACTCCAGCGTGGAGCACATGGGCATCCTGGCGGTGGCGCTGGGGCTGGGCGGGGCGGCGGTGACCGGGGCCTTCTACCACGTGCTCAACAACGGGCTCTCGAAGGGGGTCATGTTCCTGGCCGCCGGCAACATCCACCGTGCGTATGGGTCGAAGCGGACCGACCAGGTGCGCTGCGCGGCCCGGCGCCTCCCCGTCTCCGGGTCGCTCTTCCTGGCCGGCTTCCTGGCGGTGACGGGCACGCCGCCCTTCAGCCCGTTCTGGAGCGAGTTCATGATCCTGAACGGGGCCATCGGGACGGGACGCCCCGTCGTGGCCGGCCTCTTCCTCCTCTTCCTGGCGGTGATCTTCATCGGGATGGGGGCCACCGTGCTCCACGTCGTGCAGGGGAGCGACGACGGCGCGCCGGGAAATCCCGGGTTCAAGGACGGCTGGCTCACCGCCGGCCCGCCGCTGGTCCTGATGCTCGCCGTGCTCGCGCTGGGACTCTGGCTGCCCAGCCCGCTCATGGGGCTCTTCTCGGCCGCGGCGCGGCTGGTCACGGGGACCTGACATGCCGACCCGCGTCCTCCAGGCCTGGAACGGCGAGGCGGTCGAGGCCGCCGACGTCCCCGTGATCCCCGTCGACGAGTTCCAGCAGGTCGTCGCCGACACCATCGCGGCCGGGGCCCGCGTCTCGAGCTACGCGGGGCGGGCCGACGGCGACCGGACGCGCGTCACCGCGGTGCTGGTCGACGACGCGCAGGGGCGGCTCGGCGTGCTCTCCTGCCGGGTGGGCGCCTCCTGGCCCTCGCTCGCCGCGGAGTGCCCCTCCATCCAGGCCTTCGAGCGGGAGATCTTCGAGCAGTTCGGCGTGCGGCCGGAGGGGCACCCCTGGCTGAAGCCGCTCCGCTTCGAGCCGCCGCTCGTGCCGGGGATCGACCCCTGGGGCCGGGTCGCGAACCCCGCCACCATCCCCGGCGACTACCCCTTCTTCCGCGTGGAGGGGGAGGAGGTCCACGAGGTGGCGGTGGGGCCGGTGCACGCCGGCGTGATCGAGCCGGGCCACTTCCGCTTCCAGTGCCACGGCGAGCACGTCTTCTCGCTCGAGATCGTCCTGGGCTTCCAGCACCGCGGCGTCGAGACCCTGCTCCGGGGCGGCCCCGACCGGCGCACGGTGACCCTCCTCGCGTCGGTGGCGGGGGACACCGTGGTGGGGAACGCCATCACCCACGCCAACGCGGTGGAGGCGCTGGCCGACTTCCAGATCCCGGCCCGGGCCTC
>DAIEMM010000378.1 GCA_027349605.1 Anaeromyxobacteraceae bacterium | reverse complement strand
CAGCCGAAGCGCGTCGAGAAGCCCTGGGGCCACGAGCTGTGGTGGGCCCAGACCGACCGGTACGTGGGCAAGCTCCTTCACGTGAAGGCCGGGCACCGGCTCTCGCTGCAGTACCACGAGAGGAAGGACGAGACGATCCACCTCTGGAGCGGCGAGCTGCAACTCGTCCTCGACGAGGGGGAGGGGCTCGTCGAGCACGTCATGCGCCCAGGGGAGAGCTACCACGTGAAGCCCTTCACCAGGCACCGCATGGTGGCCGTCACCGACTGTGACATCCTGGAGGTCTCCACGCCCGAGGTCGAGGACGTGGTGCGCCTCGAGGACGCCTACGGCCGGGCCGGCAAGTAGCCGCCCTCAGCGCTCCAGCTCACGGCAGATGGCCTCTGCGGCCTTCATGCCGTCCACCGCCGACGAGACGATGCCGCCGGCGTGACCGGCTCCCTCGCCGGCCGGGTAGAGGCCGGCCAGGCCGGGGGCCTGCATGTCCTCTCCCCGGGGGATGCGGCAGGGAGCGCTGGTGCGACTCTCGATCCCGATGAGGAGCGCATCGGGGGAGACGAACCCCCGCATGCGGTGGTCGAACCCACGGACCGCGGCGCGCAGCGCCTCGTGGACCTGGGGCGGGTAGAGCTGCGAGAGGTCGGCGTGGGTGAGACCGGGCCGGTAGGAGCTCTTCCCGGGCGGCTCCCCGGGCTTTCCGGTGAGCCAGGCGGCGAGGCGCTGCGCGGGCGCGCGGTACCCGCCTCCCCCGAGCGAGTAGGCGGCGCGCTCCCACTTGCGCTGCCACTCGAGGCCGGCGAGCGGGCCCTTGAACCCCTCGGCGGCGAAGTCGTCCGGAGAGACGGCCACCACGAGACCCGCGTTGGCGAGCGGCGACGAGCGTCCCGAGTTCGACATGCCGTTCGTGACCTGCATCTCCGCCTCGGTGGGCGTGGGCACGACCACGCCGCCGGGGCACATGCAGAAGGAGAACACGCCGCGGGCCTTGCCCCCGACGCTGGGGTTCTCGGCGAGCCGGTAGTCGGCCGCGGGGAGCCCCTCGGCGCCGGCCGCGCGCCCGTACTGGATCCGGTCGATGAGGGACTGCGGGTGCTCCACCCGGAATCCCACCGCGAAGGGCTTGGCCTCGATGGGCCAGCCGCGGGCGGCGAAGCGCTCGTAGATCTCGCGGGCGCTGTTCCCGGGGGCGAGGACCAGCCGGTCGCAGGGGAGGGTGCGGCCGTCTGCGAGGACCAGGCCGCGGACGCGCCCCTCGACGACCTCGACGTCGACGGCGCGCGCGTTCCAGACGAAGGTGCAGCCGCCGCGCTCGAGCTCCTCGCGCATGGCCGACACTGCGGCGGGGAGCACGTCGGAGCCGACGTGGGGCTTGCCCTGCACCTTGATCCCCTCGGCGTTGCCGAACCGCGCGAAGAGCTCCACCACCTTGCGCACGGCGGGGTGGCGGATGCGGGTGGAGAGCTTCCCGTCGGTGTAGGCGCCGGCGCCGCCCTCGCCGAAGTTCATGTTCGACTCGGTGTCGAGGGTCCCGGCGCGCATGAGCTGGGCGACGTCGCGGCGTCGCGGGCCCACCGTCTTGCCGCGGTCGACCACGATCGACCGCACTCCCCGCTCGAGCAGGCCCCATGCGCAGAAGAGGCCGGCCGGGCCCGCCCCCAGGACGACCGGGGGGAGCTCGGGCGCGCGCACCGGCGGCGGGATCGGCTCGGGGGCGGGTACGGTCTCGACGCCCGCCGGAAGGGAAGGCAGCCCGCCCTCGACCTCCACCTCGGCGTCGATCACCCAGCGTGGATGTCCCTTGCGCCGGGCGTCGAGGGAGCGGCGCGCGACCGAGCGGCGCGCCAGCTCGCCTCGCGCGACGCCCAGCCGGTCGGCGACGCGTCGCTCGAGCGCGTCCTTCGGCTCGTCTAGCCAGAGGTGGATCCCGGGGACTCGGTAGCGCACGGAGGTCCGGATCTAGCCTCGGCGCAGGTCCGGCGCTGCGAAGCCGCCTTCGCGCATCCTCCCGGCGTGGCAGGGTGCGAGCGCGTAGGTCCTTACGCACCCGGCAGGGTCGAGGGCGTCCACCGAGGCGTCAAGCCGTCGATATTGCTGGAAGTGTCCGTTTTTCCTGGAATGGCCTGTACGTTGCTAGAGGGATCCTCGCTGGTTCACGGGGCGGACACGCCCGAGAGGACACCGATGCTCGCACCGATGCTCGACGCCAAGGGCACCAAGATTCTCGCCAAGTCGCTCTTCAAGGAGCTTCGCGCGAGTGGCTACACCGCCAACCAGATCCTGGGCCTTTCCACGGAGCTCATCGACCTCGTGACCCGCGACCTTCGCGCCCAGGGGGAAGCCCGCCCCGAGGGGGAGAAGTCCTCGGAGGCCGCGGCGTTCTAGCGGGCGGGTTCTCCGCTCCAGCGAGCCGCGCGGCGGCGCCGGGCCGAACCCGGCGCCGTTTCTCGTTTTTCTGCCCGGAACTCCCCGGGTTTTCGTTTGACACCCCTGGGTCCGGCGAGTAGTTTTGCGACCCCATTTCACCACCCCCCGAA
>DAIEMM010000366.1 GCA_027349605.1 Anaeromyxobacteraceae bacterium | reverse complement strand
GTGAAGCTCTCCGACGGGCGCGAGTTCATGGCCAAGGTGGTGGGCAAGGATCCTCCCACCGACGTGGCCCTCATCCGCCTGGTGAAGGCCCCGCACGACCTGCCCACCGTGGCCCTGGGCGACTCCGACGCGCTCGAGCAGGGCGACTTCGTGCTCGCCCTCGGCAACCCCTTCGGCCTCTCCGGATCCGCCAGCTTCGGCATGGTGTCGGCCAAGGCCCGCTCGCTGCAGAACGGCCCCTTCGACGACTTCATCCAGACCGACGCGGCCATCAACCCGGGCAACTCGGGCGGCCCGCTCTTCAACATGAAGGGCGAGGTGGTGGGAATCAACACCGCCATCGTGTCGCCGCAAATCGGCCAGGGCATCGGCTTCGCGGTTCCCATCAGCCTGGCGAAGCAGCTCCTGCCCCAGCTGGAGAAGGGCGTGAAGATCGCCCGAGGCTACCTGGGTGTCACCGTGGGTGACCTGACCCCCGAGCTCGCGCGCGGGTTCGGCCTCGGCGAGGGAGTGAAGGGCGCCGTGGTCGAGGACGTGATCGCCACCGCCCCCGCCGGCAAGGCCGGCGTGAAGGCCGGCGACGTGGTGACCGCCGTGAACGGCACGCCGGTCGAGGACCGTGGCCAGCTGACCCGGGCGGTCGCCAGCATCGCTCCGGGGGGCAAGGCCAACCTGGATCTGCTCCGGAAGGGCAAGAAGACCGCGATCACCGTGACCGTCGGAACCCGTCCCGACGAGGAAGCGCTCGCCCGGGGGGAGGGCCCCGACGAAGGCGAGTCCTCCGGGGAGTCGGCGGCCAGCGCGAAGGGCGCCAAGCTCGGCGTCCGGCTCCAGAGCCTCACGCCCGAGATGCGCCGGCAACTGAAGATCGACGGCGACGGCGGCGTGCTGGTGGCGGACGTGGCCCCCGACGGGGCGGCGGCGCAAGCCGGCATCCAGCGCGGCGACGTCATCCTGGAGGTCGCCCAGGAGGCGGTGGAGAAGCCGGAGCAGGTCAGCGCGGCGGTCTCGAAGGCCAAGCCCGGTGACGTCCTGCTCCTGCGGGTGAGGCGTGGGAACCAGGCGACCTACCTCACGGTCAAGATCCCGGAGCCCGAGGCGCCCGAAAAGAAGTAACCCTAAAGAGGTGTAGGTGAAGGTCGGAAGTTTGACGACATGATGCCTCCGCCGTAGCGTTCCGGGCGGAGGCATTCACTCGATGTCCTGGTTCCGGCGAGAGGTCGAGGAAGACGAGGGGCCGCACGCGAGGCCGTCGGACCGCCGCACGGGGGCCCGGCTCGACAAGGTGTTCCCGGTCTGGCTCGAGGGGCACCACGGCTGCGGGATGGGCATCGCCCGGAACATCTCCGAGGGCGGCATGTTCGTCGAGACCGCCACGCCGCATCCCATCGGCTCCCAGGTGCACGTGTCGTTCCCGTCCGAGGCAGGTGACATGACCGCGGTCGGCGAGGTGCGCTACGTGTGCCACCTGGTGGGGCGGAAGGCCGGACAGGACGTCCAGGCCTCGGTCCACGGCATGGGCGTGCGCTTCCTGTACTTCGAGGCCCGGGGCGAGGCGCAGCGCGCGCTCCACTGATGGAGCCGGGCGAGCCCGCGCCTGCCGTCCGTGGTATCCGGACGGTATGGATGGACCGTCCGCTCCCCTCGCCGTCGAGACCCGCGGGCTGACCCGCCTTTTCGACGGCAAGCCGGCCGTCTCGGCCCTCGACCTCCGCGTCCCGGCGGGGGCGTTCTACGGCTTCCTCGGACCGAACGGCGCCGGCAAGAGCACCACCATGAAGATGCTCACCGGCCTGCTTCGCCCGTCGAGCGGCGAGGCGCGCGTTCTCGGCGCCGACCTGTCCCGGGATGGACTCTCGGTGAAGGGCCGGATCGGTGTCGTCCCCGACGGCCTGGCGCTCTTCGAGCGGCTCTCCGGGGCCGAGATGCTGCGCATCCAGGGACGGCTCTACGGTCTCGAGCGCAAGGTCGCCGCGCAGCGGGCCGGGGAGCTGCTCGAGGCGATGGATCTCTCGGCGGAGGGCGGGAAGCTCGTCCAGGACTACAGCCACGGGATGAAGAAGAAGCTCGCCCTGGCCTGTGCCCTCATCCACGGCCCCGAGCTGCTCTTCCTCGACGAGCCCTTCGAGGGGATCGACGCGGTGGCGGTGGCGGGGATCCGGCGGATGCTCCAGGACCTGGTGGCCGTCCGTTCCCTCACCATCTTCCTCACCAGCCACGTCCTCGAGGTGGTGGAGCGGCTCGTCACGCACGTCGGGATCATCCACCGGGGAGAGCTCATCGCCCAGGGCTCGCTCGAGGAGATCCGGGCGACCGGGTCGCTCGAGGAGACGTTCATCCGGCTGGTCGGGGACGAGCGGCCGGCGGGCCCCGGCCTTTCCTGGCTGGGCACGCGGGAGCCCGGAGCGTGAGGGCGCAGCTCCGGGCCCTCGCCGAGCTGCGCGCCCGGCTCCTCTGGCGCCGGTTCACCGCCCGCGGCGGCATCGCCGAGGGGGTGGCCAGCGTGGTCCTGCTCGCCATCGCCATCCCGCTGGGTCTCGTCTTCGCGGGGGCGGTCGGGTTCGGCGCCTACCAGGCGGTCCGCGCCGGCGGGGGGTTGCGCAGCGACGTGGGGGCGACCGCCATCTTCTTCGGTCTCTGGCAGACGTGGACTGCGGTGAGCTTGACCCTGAACGACAGGGGGGGGCTCGACCTCCGCCGCTTCCTGCTGTTCCCGATCCCGGCGGGGCGCGTCTACGCGATGGGACTCCTCACCGGCATCCTCGGGGACCCGATGGGCGTGGTCTGGGGAGCGATGCTGGGAGGCGTCTTCGTGGGTGCGGCCGTCGCCAGACCCGGCGCCTGGCTGGCTCTCCTGCTCCTCGTGCTGGTGACCTTCGCGGTGGCCACGATAATCTTCGTGGCGCTCGTCCAGGAGCTCCTGTCGGCGCTCCTCTCCACGCGCCGCATCCGGGAGTGGGCGATGCTGGGCTCGGTCGGTGCGTCCGTGGCGGTCCTCGTGCTCCTGCTCTGGTCCGCGGATCGGCCCTTCCGGGCCGCCGTGGACCTTCTCCCCACCCTCCAGGTTCTCCAGTGGCTGGCATGGCCCGCCGCCTTCCCGGCCGCGGCGGCGCGCGCCCTCTTCGCCGGGCACGAGAGCGCGAGCCTGCCCTGGATCGCCGGACTCGTGCTGGCGACCGGCCTCACCGGCTGGCTCTCCTTCCGGGTGGCCCTCGCGCAGGCGCGGGGGGCGGGCGCTTCCGGGGAGGGCGCGTCCGGCCGGCCTGGCCGGGGTCCGGTCGGGCCGGGCTGGTGGGGGGGCCGCTTCGG
>DAIEMM010000358.1 GCA_027349605.1 Anaeromyxobacteraceae bacterium | reverse complement strand
GGCGAAGCCCCAGGAGAGGTCGAGGAAGCCGTGCAGGCAGAGGAGGGTGGTCGGGCCGCCGCCGTCCCACTCCAGCAGGTGGTGCCGGAGTCCGTTCGCGGCCACGTACCGCTCGGTCGGGTGGGATTCGAGCATGGGCGGGCAGCGTAGCGCCGGGCGACGCCTTAAGGGAACCCCGGAGGCACGATGCGAGCCGTCTTCATCACCCGACGTGGCGGTCCCGAGGTTCTCGAGGTCCGCGAGGTGCCCGACCCCGGTCCGGGTCCCGGGGAGGTCCGCATCGACGTGCGGGCGGCCGGGCTCAACTTCGCCGACGTCATGGCGCGCATGGGGCTCTATCCCGACGCGCCGCGGCTACCCGCCGTCGTCGGCTACGAGGTGGCTGGGGTCGTCGACGCGGTGGGCACGGGCGTGACCGCGCCCGCGTCCGGCGACCGGGTCCTCGCGCTGGTTCGCTTCGGAGGGCAGGCGGAGAAGGTGGTCCTGCCCGCCGGGCACGCCATGCCCATGCCGGAGGGGATGACCTTCGAGCAGGGTGCGGCACTCCCGGTGAACTACCTCACCGCGTTTCACGCGCTCTTCCGGGTGGGGCACCTCTCCCGCGGCCAGTCGGTCCTGGTCCACATGGCGGCCGGCGGGGTCGGGATCGCCGCCCTCCAGCTGTGCCGGTCCGTCCCCGGGATCACCGTGCTCGGCACCGCCTCGGCCGCGAAGCACGCGGTGATCCGGGACGAGGGCTGCCACCACCCCATCGACTACCGCACCCGCGACTACGAGAAGGAGGTCCGCCAGCTCACCGGCGGGAGGGGCGTGGACCTGGTGCTCGACGCGCTGGGAGGGGCCGACTGGAGGAAGGGGTACCGGCTCCTCCGGCCCGGCGGGATGCTCGTCACCTACGGCTTCGCCAACATGGCGACGGGGCCGCGCCGGTCGCTCCTCGTGGCCGCCCGCCAGCTGCTCTCGGTTCCCCGCTTCTCCCCCATCGCGCTCATGGACGACAACCGGGGAGTGGCCGGCGTGAACATGGGGCACCTGTGGGGAGAGCCGGAGATGGTGCTCGGCGAGCTCGAGGCGCTGCTGGCGCTCTTCCGCGAGGGCAAGATCCGTCCCCGGGTCGATTCGACCTTCCGCTTCGAGGAGGCCACCCTCGCGCACGAGCGGCTCCAGGGGCGCGCCAGCGTCGGGAAGGTGCTCCTCGTCCCCTGATCAGCCGCCGGCCGTTCCCAGCCGGGAGACCAGGAATGCCACCGCCCGCTCCTCGGCCCAGAAGGCGGGGGCGAGCGGGGTGCCGGAGACGAAGGCCACGTGGCCGCCGCCGGGGGTCACCTCCAGCCGGACGGCGGGATTCCCTCGCGCCTCGGCCACCGGGATCGAACGGGCCGGGACGAGAGGATCGTCGTCGGCGGAGAGGAGCAGGAGGTCCCGCCGCACCGACCCCACGAAGCGGGCGGCGCTGCAGCGGCGCCAGTAGTCCTGCGCACTCGCGAAACCGTGCAGGCGGGCGGTGACGAGGCCGTCGTACTCGGAGAAGGTCCGGGACCGGCGCACCGCATCCGGGTCGAGGCTTCCGGGGTGCTCCGCGGCCTTCCGGAGGGCCTTGCGGCGAAGGCGCCGGAGGAATCGCTCGCGGTAGACGAAGGGCCAGAACCCCGGGCCGTCGAGGGCCACGGCGCAGGCCTCCAGGTCGAAGGGCACGGAGACGGCCACCGCCGCTCGCACCGGTGCGGGCAGGTCGTCGCCTCGCTCCCCCATCCACTTCACGAGCTGGTTCCCTCCCAGCGAGAAGCCGGCGACCAGGATCGGGCGCGCCGGGTCCTCGGACGCGAGGCGGTCCACGACCCAGGCGAGGTCGCCGGTCTCACCGGAATGGTACTGGCGCAGCAGCCGGTTGGGCTCCCCGGAGCATCCGCGGAAGTTCCAGGCCACCACGGCGAGCCCCCTGCGCGAGGCCGCCGCCGCCAGACCGCGGACGTACGAGGCCCGCGAGTTGCCCTCCAGGCCGTGGGAGATGACGAGGACGGGTGCGCCGGCGCGTGCGCCGGCGAGGCGGTCCACGTCGAGGAAGTCCCCGTCGGGGAGGTCCCACCGCTCGCGCCGGAAGGGAGGCCGCGGCCACGGGCGCGCGACGCTCGCGTACACCGTCCCGAGGTGGGGGCCGGGGAGCCAGGCGGCGCGGCGGTAGCCGGTGCCGCTCACCGGACCGCCCCCGCCGGCCTTCGCGTGCTCCGGGCGGCGCCCGACCAGCGGAGCGACAGCCCACGCTCGACGGCCAGCGCCCAGGTCCGGTCCAGGGCCCGGGCGGCGTCCGAGTCCCCGAGCA
>DAIEMM010000351.1 GCA_027349605.1 Anaeromyxobacteraceae bacterium | reverse complement strand
CCCATCCACTCGATCTCGCTCTTCCGGGGAAGGGCGGCGCCGAGCCGCATGCGCATCACCTTCTCCTCGACCGCGGCGAGCTGGGTGGCCCCGCGGCGGCGGAGCACGGCCTGGGCGGAGGCTTCGGTGACGGTGGCCTGGGAGGTCTTCTTCTTCGTCATGACTGAAATCCTAGGCACCTCCCGGGACCTGTCCAATTTTCGGGCGCGACGCACCTCCGGCGCCCTTAAAAAGGAGCCATGGCCGACTGGAAGGACAACCTGATCGAGGACGACGCCCGCATCGGGGAGCTCCTGCGGGGCAGCAGGCGGGTGGCGGTGCTGGGGATCAAGACCGAGGCGCAGTCCGACCAGGCCGCTTTCTACGTGGCCCGGCACGTGGCCGGTCACGGCGGCGAGGTGATCCCGGTCCCGGTGTACTACCCGGAGGTCACCGAGATCCTGGGCAGCAAGGTGTACCGGAAGGTCGCCGACATCCCTGGGGCCGTCGACATCGTGGACGTCTTCCGCAAGCCCTCCGACATCCCCGCCCACCTACCCGACCTCCTGGCCAAGAAGCCACGCGCGGTCTGGTTCCAGCTGGGGATCCGCAACGACGCCGCGGCCGAGGAGCTCGCCCGCGCCGGGATCCAGGTGGTGCAGAACCGCTGCCTGATGGTGGAGTGGCGCAGGCACCGGGCCTGATCTAGTCGCCCTCGCCGTCGCCTTCGTCCTCGGGCGGTTCCGGCGGCGAGACCTCGACGCCCTTCCCCTTCCGCAGGCCCGCCTGCTCGAGGGCGCGGGCCACCCCGCGCGGCTTCCGCTCGTCGGGAAGGGCCTTCCGGGGCGGCTCGACCGGAGGGACGGCGCCGCCGAGCGCGGTGAGGCCTCCCTCCACGTCGACCCGGACCCGCGCCTCCGGGTCTCCCTTCACGCCGAGCAGGGCCGAGATCCGGGCGTGGAGGGGCGACCCGGTGGCGGCGTCCAGGATGAGCTCCCCGGAGGCGTCGATGGGCTCGCGTCCGTCGAGGAAGGCGAGCCGCGCCTGGGTCGGGGCGTCGGGGCCGCCCGGCGGTGGCTCGGCCGAGAGGTGGGACGGACCCGGGGCGAAGCGCGCCCGGTCGAGCGAGAGGGCGAAACGTCGCGCCGGACGCCCCAGCAGGCTCGTGGTTCCCGCCGGGGAGGCGACGAGCGCCGGCCCGAGCAGCCCGGCCACCTAGCCGGCCAGGAGGAAGCTCTCGTCGCGGAAGCGGCGGGCGCCGCGCCCGTGGTCGGTGGGCCGCTCGCGCCACTCGCCCGAGGCGGGGTAGAGCGAGCGGGCGTAGGACATCCCCTTCGCCCAGATCACCCGCTTCCCGCTCTCCGAGCCCGGTCCCCGACCCGGGTCCAGGGTGCCCTCGGCGGCGAACTCGCCGGTGGCGAGCTGGCGCACGGCGTGCCGCTCCGAGACCTCGACCTTCCGGTCCTTGCGGGTCGTGGTCCAGGCCGCGGTGCCGTCCCAGGCGAACGAGCCGAGGCCGGCGGCCACCGCCTCGGGGCCGAGGCGGAGCGCCGCCATCGGCTGGTTCCAGTCGAAGGCGGGCGGGGGTTTCGGTGCGCTGCGTGGAGCGCCGGCCGGCTCGCCTCCCCGGCTGCAGCCGAGGGCCAGCGCGAGCAGGACGGGAAGCCAGGGGCGCACCGGGTTCAGGTCCCCTCCCGGAGCATCGGCGCAGAGGGGAGGATGCGGACGGGCTCGGGCTCGCTCTCGTCGGCACTGCGCGAGAGGTCGGAGAGCGAGACCCGGCCGTCCCTCCAGAGGATCCGGTCGCATCGGTGGAGCAGCTCGGGCAGCCCGGCCCGCGTCGAGGCCGAGATGGCGACGCCCCCGCGGGCCGCGGCGACGGCCGCTCCCTCCCCGGGCGGCAGCCGGTCGACCTTGTTCAGGACCAGCAGGCGCGGGGTCTCGGAGAGGCCGAGCGCGCCCAGGATCTTCTCCACCGCCGCCACGTGGGCGTCGAGGCTCGGGTCGGCCGCGTCGGCGACGTGGAGCAGCAGGTCGGCGTCGTCGAGCTCCTCCAGCGTGGCCCGGAAGGCGGCGATCAGGTCCTCGGGCAGGTCGCGGATGAAGCCCACCGTGTCGGTGATGATCACCTCGCGGTCGCGGGGGAAGCGCAGCCGCCGGCTGGTCGGGTCGAGGGTGGCGAAGAGCTTGTCCTCGGCCAGCACCTCCGAGTCGGTCAGCGCGTTCAGCAGGGTGGACTTGCCGGCGTTGGTGTAGCCCACGATGGAGATCACCGGGAGCCCGCGCTCGTTGCGCCGCTTGCGCCGCACCTGCCGGTCGGTGGAGAGGGCCTCGGTGCGCCGCTTCAGCTGGGTGATGCGGTCGCGCACGCGCCGCCGGTCGATCTCCAGCTTGGTCTCGCCCGGGCCCCGGCCGCCGATGCCGCCGGCGAGGCGCGACAGGGAGTCGTCGCGGCCGACCAGGCGCGGGTAGAGGTACTCGAGCTGGGCCAGCTCGACCTGCAGCTTGCCGTCCGCCGACTGGGCCCGCTGCGCGAAGATGTCGAGGATGAGCTGGGTGCGGTCGAGGATCTTGAGCGCGGTGGCGTCGGCGATGTGGATGGCCTGGGAGGGCGAGAGGTCGGCGTCGAAGATGATGAGGTCGGCCATGAGCTGCATGGACCGGAGCAGGATGTCCTCGAGCTTGCCCTTCCCGATGAGGGTGCGCGGATCGGGGTCGCGGCGCATCTGCACCGACGCGTCGATGACCTCCACGCCCGCCGTGCGGGCCAGCTCCCGCAGCTCGGCGAGCGACGACTCCGCGTCGGCCCGCGTCTTCCCCTTGCCGCCCACGCCGACCAGGATGGCCCGCTCGCGGCCGCCGGTGCGACGCATCGCCGAGGCCCGTGCAAACTCCTCCTCGAGGCCCAGCGGCCCCTCCACGGCGTCGTAGTCGAGGTCGTGGACCGACGGCGCGATCTCGTCCTTCCAGAGAGCGCCCTGGGGGTTCTCCGGGAGCAGGTGCGCCAGGTGGACCTTGCCGGGGAGTCCGTCCTCCTTGACCTCGAGGGCGGTCACCGAGTCGAGCCGGAGCAGCGCCAGGTCGGTGTGGTCGTCGCGGGTGAGCGGCTCGCCGCGCAGGTGGGTGTGCACGAGCCGCAGGCCGCGCAGGCGGTGCGAGCCGGCGCGGGCGCGCCCCACGTCGGGGAGGGTGAGCTTGCCGGCGTCGCCGACCACCACCCACTGCACGTCCCCCTTGCGGTCGAGGAGCACGCCGACCTGGCGGTTCGTCTCCCGGGAGACCTCGGTGAGGTGGCGCGCCAGCTCGGGCGAGATCACCTCACCGGCGTCGACGCGGCGGCGGTAGGTGCGGCGGAGGGCGTGGAGCTGGCTCTGCTTGAGCCCCAGGGTGTTGCCGTGGACTTCTTCCATGTCGTGGACGGAGCATAACGCGGGACGGGCGCCGGGGCGCCTCGAACACGAGGTCCGCCGCGGCGCGATCCTCCCGGACGGCGGCCGCGAGCGCGCGGGCGAGGCCACCGCGCCGCGCCACCGACACCGCACCGAGGCCGAGCCAGGATGCCATCGCGGCGAGCTCGGCGGCCGCCGCCTCCGCCACGGGCCCGGTCGCGGCGCCCGCCTCCAGGTGGGCGCTTCGCACCAGGAGCCGG
>DAIEMM010000337.1 GCA_027349605.1 Anaeromyxobacteraceae bacterium | reverse complement strand
CGCCGAGACGGAGCCCTTGGTGCCCGATCCGGAGGCCGGGTTGGAGTAGGGGTGTCCCTCGCCGAAGACGAGGTGCGGCAGCACGCGCCCGGCCATGGCCGTGGGCGTGCTCTGCTCGCGGTCGATGGCGGCGAGGAGCAGCTTCTTCTGCCGGTCGAGCTCGGCATCGGGGAACGACGGGTGGAGCGCCACGTCGGCGAAGAGCTCGAGAGAGGGGTCGAGGCGCGACCTCAGCGAGGAGAGGGCCACGGTGGTCGAGTCGAGCGTGGAGTGGGCATCGAGCGTGGCGCCGAGGTCGCGGAGCGCGTCGGAGATCTGGAGGGCGTTGCGCGTGGCCGTCCCGTCGGGAATGAGCGAGGCGGCGAGGCGGGCCGTCCCCGCCGCGCCCTTCGGGTCGGAGGAGAAGCCGGCGTCGACCACCAGCTGGAAGTTCACCACCGGCACCGACGGGCGGTGGACGACCATGATCCGCAGCCCGTTGCCGAGCACGGCCTTGTCGACCTCGGGGAAACGCGGGGCGGGAGGCGTTCCGGCATCGGGGAGCCGGGTGCGGTCGGCGTCCTTGCCCGAGACCTTGCCCTCCGTCCAGGGCGTGATCGCGAGGACGTAGACGCCGTCGGAGAGCCAGCGCCGGGCGGCGGCCTGCACGCGGGCCGGCGTCGCCGCACGCAGGCGGGAAAGCCGCTCCTCGTAGAAATCGGGCCGGCCGCCGTAGACCTCGCCCTGGGCCAGGACGTCCGACTTGCCGCCGAAGCCACCGATGCGCTCGACGCCGCGCGTGAAGGCGGCGAGCAGCTCGGTCCGGGCGCGGTCGAGCTCGGCCTGGGTGGGTCCCTTCTCGAGGAAGCGGGTCAGTTCCGCGCGCGCGGCCGCCTCGACGGGCGCCAGATCTCCCCCGGGGCGGGCGGTCGCGATGACCAGGAACTGGCTGGCGATCTCCCCGGACAGCAGCGAGGCCGAGGCATCGGTGGCGATCTGGCCGTCGTAGACCAGCCGCTTGTAGAGGCGGCTCGACTTGCCCGAGGAGAGGATGCGGGAGGCGACCTCCAGGTCCTCCGCGTCGGGGTCGCTCGCCGGCGGTGCGTTCCAGGAGAGGTACACCCGGGCCTGGGGCACCCGGTCGGCGATGACCTGGCGGTGCTCGCCGGTGCGCTTCGCGATCCAGGCCTCCTGGCGGGTGAGGGGCGGGCCGGACGGGATGTCCCCGAAGTACTTCTCGACCCGGGCCTTCACGTCGTCGGCCTTCACGTCCCCCGCGACCACGAGCACCGCGTTGGCGGCGCCGTACCACTCCTTGAACCAGTCCTTCACGTCGTCGAGGGTGGCGGCGTCGAGATCCTGCATGGATCCGATGGTGGTCCAGGAGTAGGGGTGCCCCACCGGGAAGGACCCGGCCGACAGGGCCTCCCAGGCGCGCCCGTAGGGGGCGTTCTCGTAGTTCTGCCGCCGCTCGTTCTTCACGACCCCGCGCTGCTCGTCGAGCCGCGCCTGGGTGACCGCCCCGAGCAGGTGCCCCATGCGGTCCGACTCCATCCAGAGCACCGTGTCGAGAGCCGGGGTGGGGACGTTCTGGAAGTAGTTGGTCCGGTCCCGGTTGGTCGTGCCGTTCAGGTCGGTCCCGCCGATGCGCTCGAGCACCTTGAACCAGTCGTCGTCGAAGTGCTCGCTCCCGTTGAACATCAGGTGCTCGAAGAGGTGGGCGAAGCCGGTCTTGCCCGGACGCTCGTTCTTGGAGCCCACGTGGTACCAGACGTTCACGGCCACGATGGGGGCCTTGGCGTCCTCGTGGACGATGAGGACCAGGCCGTTGGGAAGGACGAAGCGCTGGAAGGGGATCCTGGGGGTGACGATGTCCGGGACGGCGGGAGCGCTCTTCGCGGACGGGGCCTTGACCGGAGACTTGGCCGGTGCGGCAGAGGGGGCGGCGAGTGCGAGGGCGGTGGCGAGTGCAACGAGGGTCATGGTTCGCGTTTACCCGATTCGGGGCTCCCTTGCCAGCCCGTTCAGGTTAGACTTCCGCCCCCTCGAACCCGAGAGAATCCTTGCCTTCCGTCACCCGCATCGAGGTCGGAACCCGACCCGGATACAACGACAGCCTGGGGGCCTCCGTGGCCCGCCGCGTCCGCGAGCACCTGGGCCTCGCGACGGGCCGGGTGCGGACCCGGGACGTCTACCTGATCGAGGCGCCGCTCACCCTGGCCGAGGCCGAGGCGGTGGCCCGCGAGTTCGCCGGACCGGTGGTCCGCCAGGGGGCGGTGGGGCGTCTCGACGACGGCCCCTTCGACGTGGTGGTCTCGGTCGGCTTCAAGCCGGGCGTGACCGACCCGGTGGCGAAGAGCGCCCGGGTGGCCATCGAGGACCTCCTGGGGCGCCCGCTGGGGGAGGGGACGCACGTCCACACCGCGCGGCTCTACCTCCTCGACGGCGTCGACGAGGTGCAGGCCGGGCGCATCGCCCGGGCGCTGCTCGCCAACGAGGTGATCGAGCGGGTCGCCGTCCAGTCGTACGCAGAGTGGAAGGCGTCGGTTCCCGACCTGTCCATCCCCCGGGTGGCGGAGCACGCCCCCCGGCCGGTGGAGGCGGTGAGCCTGGAGCGCTCCGACGAGGCGCTGGCGGCGCTCTCGCGGGAGCGGCTGCTCGCGCTCTCCCTGGACGAGCTCCGGGTGCTCCGCGACTTCTACCGGAAGGCCGGGGAGGACCCGGCGCGCCGCGCCGCCGGCCTGGGCCCCGCACCCACCGACGTCGAGCTCGAGTGCCTGGCCCAGACCTGGTCGGAGCACTGCAAGCACAAGATCATGAACGCGACCCTCTCCTACC
>DAIEMM010000309.1 GCA_027349605.1 Anaeromyxobacteraceae bacterium | reverse complement strand
GGACGACGACGACCCTGGACGTGAGCGAGATGAACTGGGCCATGGCGGTCCCTCAGGAGCGGAGCAGCGTGCGCGGGTCGGTGACCTTGCCGGTGACGGCGGCCGCGGCTGCGGTGAGAGGCGAGGCCAGCAGCGTCCGGCCGCCCTTGCCCTGCCGCCCCTCGAAGTTGCGGTTCGAGGTGGAGACCGCGTACTCGCCGGGCTGCAGCTGGTCGCCGTTCATGGCGATGCACATCGAGCAGCCCGGATTGCGCCACTCGGCGCCGGCCTCGACGAAGACGCGGTCCAGGCCCTCGGACTCGGCCTGCGCCTTCACGGGCTGCGAGCCGGGAACCACGAGGACCCGCATGCCGGGCGCGACCTTGCGCCCACGCAGGACGGTGGCCGCGGCGCGGAGGTCGGAGATGCGGCCGTTGGTGCAGCTGCCGATGAAGACCACCTGTACCGGCTGGCCGGCGATGGGCTGGCCGGGACGGAGCCCCATGTAGGCGAGCGCCTTCTCCAGGGCGGCCCGCTGCGAGGCATCGGGGAGCGAGGCCGGGTCGGGGATGCGCCCGCCGATGGGGATGCCCATGCCCGGGTTGGTCCCGAAGGTGATCATGGGATCCAGCGCCGCGGCGTCGAGGGAGATGCTCCGGTCGAATCGAGCGCCCGGGTCGCTGGGCAGCGTGCGCCACCGGGTGAGGGCACGGTCCCACGCCGCCCCCTTCGGAGCGGCCGGACGACCCGCCAGGTACTGGAAGGTGACCTCGTCGGGCGCCACCAGGCCGGCCCGGGCGCCTCCCTCGATGGCCATGTTGCAGACCGTCATGCGCTCCTCCATGTCGAGGGCGCCCATTCCGCTGCCGGTGAACTCGAAGACGTGGCCGGTGCCGCCCCCCACGCCGATGCGGGCGATGAGGGCGAGGATGACGTCCTTGGCGGAGACCCCTGCGGGCAGGCGTCCGTCCACCCGGACCTCGTAGTTCCGGGGGCGGTGCTGGAGGAGGCACTGGGTGGCGAGCACGTGCTCCACCTCGCTCGTGCCGATGCCGAAGGCCAGCGCCCCGAACGCACCGTGGGTGGCGGTGTGGCTGTCGCCGCAGACGATGGTCATTCCCGGCTGGGTCAGGCCCTGCTCGGGCCCCATCACGTGGACGATGCCCTGCGACGGGCTGTCCCGGCCGTGGAGGGGCACCTCGAACTCGCGGCAGTTCTCCTCGAGCTGGCGGAGCTGCGCCGCGGCCTGCGCGTCGATCACGGGCCCGCGGGTCGGGATGGAGTGGTCGGCCGTGGCGGTGGTGAGGTCGGGGCGGCGCACCCGCAGCTGGCGCGCCCGCAGCCCGGTGAAGGCCTGCGGCGAGGTCACCTCGTGGACCAGGTGGCGGTCGATGTAGAGGACGGCGGGGGCGCCCTCCTCCTGCGCGACGACGTGGGAATCCCAGATCTTCTGCAGCAGCGTGCGAGGCTCGGTCATGTGGGTCCGGCGGTTCGGGAAAAGGGCCGGTCAGTATACACGACCCATCCGGACGCAGCGCGGCCCCGCTCTTCGCGAAGGAAGGAGGGGGCCGCAGGGGATGCCGGAGCCTAGATCCCGAGGCTCTTGTAGAAGTCGGTGCCCTTGTCGTCGACGAGGATGAAGGCCGGGAAGTCCACCACGTCGATCTTCCAGACCGCTTCCATCCCCAGCTCGGGGAAGTCGATGCACTCGACCTTCTTGATGTTCTCCTCGGCGAGCACGGCGGCCGGGCCGCCGATCGAGCACAGGTAGAACCCACCGTGCTTCTTGCACGCATCCGTGACCTGCTGGCTGCGGTTCCCCTTCGCGATCATGACGAGCGAGCCGCCGTGCGACTGCAGGAGGTCGACGTAGGAGTCCATGCGGCCTGCGGTGGTCGGGCCGAAGGAGCCGGACGGCTTGCCCTTCGGCGTCTTGGCCGGGCCGGCGTAGTAGACCGGGTGGTTCTTGAGATACTCGGGGACGCCCTTCCCGGCGTCGATGAGCTCCTTGAACTTGGCGTGGGCGATGTCGCGGGCCACCACCACGGTGCCGGTGAGGAGCAGCGGCGTCGAGACCGGGTGCTTCGAGAGCTCGGCCACGATCTCCTTCATGGGACGGTTGAGATCGATCTTCACTCCGTGTCCGTGCTTGCCCCGGTACTCCGCCGGGATGAGCCGTCCCGGGTTCCGGTCGAGCTCCTCGAGGAAGAGCCCGTCGCGGGTGATCTTGGCCTTCACGTTGCGGTCGGCCGAGCAGGAGACGCCCATGCCCACCGGGCAGGAGGCGCCGTGCCGGGGCAGCCGCACCACCCGCACGTCGTGCGCGAAGTACTTGCCCCCGAACTGGGCGCCGATGCCCAGCCTGTACGCCGCCTCGAGGAGCCGCTTCTCGAGGTCGAGGTCCCGGAAGGCCTGCCCGTGCTTGTTTCCCTCGGTGGGCAGCCCGTCGTAGTACTTGGTCGACGCGAGCTTCACGACCTTGAGGTTCGCCTCGGCCGAGGTGCCGCCCACCACCACGGCGATGTGGTACGGCGGGCAGGCCGCGGTGCCCAGGTACTTCATCTTGTCGACCAGGAACTTCTCGAGCTTCTCCGGCGTGAGCAGCGCCTTGGTCTCCTGCCAGAGCAGGGTCTTGTTGGCGGAGCCCCCGCCCTTGGCGACGAAGAGGAACTTGTACTCGTCACCCTCTGTCGCGTAGAGGTCGATCTGGGCCGGCAGGTTCGTGCCGGTGTTGACCTCCTCGTACATGGTGAGCGGGGCGGTCTGGGAATAGCGCAGGTTCTCCTCGGTGTAGGTCCGGTAGACCCCCCTGGAGATCCACTCCTCGTCCCGGGTCCCGGTCCAGACCTGCTGCCCCTTCTTGCCGACCACGGTGGCCGTGCCGGTGTCCTGGCAGATGGGCAGCTCGCCCTGCGCCGCGATCTCCGCGTTGCGCAGGAAGGCGAGCGCCACGCCGCGATCGTTCGGGGAAGCCTCGGGGTCGGCGAGGATCTTCGCCACCTGGTCGTTGTGCGCGGGGCGGAGGAAGAAGGAGAGCTCGCGCATCGCGGCGTGCGAAAGCCGCTCGAGCGCCGACGGCTCGACCTTGAGGATCTCCTTCCCCTCGAAGGTCGTCACCGAGACGCCTTCCTTGCCGAGCGGGCGGTAGCGGGTCTGGTCCTTCGAGAGCGGGAACGGGTCCTGGTACTGGAAGTCGGGGTTGGCCATGACCCGGAAGGAAAGCAGAACTCGCGCGACCCGTCCACGGGTTCCGCGAGGGATGGAAATGGAAGGGGCGCCGTCCGCCGCGGCGATCGCCACGGCCGAAGCGCCCCAGCACGTCCGGAGGAGGTCTACTTCCGCTTGCCGGCCTTCTTCACCGGCTTCTTCGCCACCTTCTTCGCGACCTTCCTGGCCGGCGCCTTCGCGACCTTCCTGGCCGGCTTCTTGGCGGCCTTCTTCGCGGGCGCCGCCGTGAGCTTCCTGGCCGCCGCCTTCACCTTCTTGATGTCCTTCTTCACTTCCTTCTCGATCGCCCTGGCCGTCTTCTTCACGCCGGCGACGAACTTCTTGGCCCGGGCCTGGGCCTTCTTCCTCGCAGGCGCGGACCGCTTCTTCACGTCGGCCACGATCTTCTTCGCCTCGGCCTGGACGGCCGCGGCTCCCGCCTGGACCTCCTTCTGCAGGCCGGCGATGGCTTCCTCGCCCTTCTCCACCACCGTCTGCGTACCCGTCGGCTGCGTCGCGTTCTCCTGCTCCACGTTCATGTGGATCCTCCCGAAATTCGTTGTGGCCCGGAACCTGGCGCGACCAATGGTTTACGCACCCGCGACGGGAACTGCAACAGGGGGGCGGCGTACGTCCCCGCCAGGGCTCCCGGACGCCTTGCCTCGGCCCCGCCGACCGGGTAGTGCTGCCGCGGGCCGGCCGGCGCGCCGGTCCTGGAGGAGTCCATGGCGAAGCCCAAGATCGAGGACCTGGTGGCCGGGAAGGGCCCGGAGGCCGTCCGGGGGAAGAACGTCCAGGTCCACTACACCGGATGGCTGCTCGACGGCACGAAGTTCGATTCCTCCGTCGGCGGCGAGCCGTTCGCGTTCCAGCTCGGGGCCGGCGAGGTCATCGAGGGCTGGGACCGGGGGGTGGCCGGCATGAAGGTCGGAGGCAAGCGCAAGCTCACCCTCCCCCCCGAGCTGGGCTACGGCGCCCGGGGCGCCCCTCCCGACATCCCGGCCAACGCGACCCTGGTCTTCGAGGTGGACCTCCTCGGGGTCCTCTGAAGCCCCCATGCGCGCGAGCTGCGGCAGGTGCCTCCGCCCGACGGAGTTCTGCGTCTGCGAGGGGCTCGCGCCCGCGCCCTCCCGGACCCGGGTGGTCCTGCTCCAGCACCCCCGGGAGGCGCGCCTGGCCATCTGCTCGGCCTGGCTGACCCGGCTGGCGCTCGAGAACGCCGAGTTGCACCGGGGCGTGTCCTTCGAGGGGTCGGCGCGCGTCCGGGAGCTCGCCGCCCGGCCCGGGGCGGCGCTCCTGTACCCGGGTCCCGGCTCGACACCCGCCCGGGAGCTCGCGGCCGCTCCCCCTCCGGTGCTCTTCGCCGTCGACGGGACCTGGCACCAGTCGGAGAAGATGATCCGGCTCTCCCCGACCCTGGCCCGCCTTCCACGGCTCTCCGTCGACGCCGGACGTCCCAGCGGGTACGGGGGGCTGCGCGCCGAGCCGGGTGCGGTCCACCTGTCGACCCTCGAGGCCGTGGCGCTCGCCCTGGGGGAGCTGGAATCCGCGCCGGAGCGGTTCGGCCCCATGATCGCGGCGTTCCAGCGGAGCGTCGCCCTGCAGCTCGCCTGTTCCCGCGGAGACCGGCGCAGCCCGCGCCACCGGGGGGAGGCCTGGCGGGAGCGCCTACC
>DAIEMM010000283.1 GCA_027349605.1 Anaeromyxobacteraceae bacterium | reverse complement strand
ATCGGTCCGCCTGACGGAACGGGGCTTTCGCTGCCCGCTTCTGGCCGCCAGGATTCGGATCCCGAGTTCCGCTCCGAGGGCGCTCGCCAGCGCGGACAGAGTCGCTACCGTCGGGTTGGCGCGACCACCCTCGATCCTGCTGATCTCCGCCTGCTGGACTCCCGACTTCATCGACAGCTGTCGCTGCGTGAGGCAGCGCTGCTTGCGAAGGAGGATGAGCTCGGCGGCCAGCTTGAAGTGCGCGTCGAACGCCCGGAGCTCGGCGACGGCATGGGGGCCCTCGCGCCGGGCCTACTCTTCGACCTCGCGCATGAAGTCTTTGAACTTCCGTGTCAAGGCGACCTCGAGGGTGATGGCGCCCGGGCATCAATATGTGCCGTGGCACATCAGGCGTCACCTCAGGGCAACTCGGGCCCCGTACCCCTCATGGCGCTCCACGCGACCATGATCCAGATGGTCCCCGTAGCATCGTCGATTCGGTAGAAGAGGACGTAGGGCGTGCCCTTGAGCCGCCATGTCCGGTACCTCGGGTTCGGCAGGTAGGTAGGCCCAAGCCCCGGATGCTCCCCCATGGCGCCGACCGCTGCGTCGACCGCATCCTCGACGCGAACACGGGCCGACCTGCGATTCTCGTTCCACCAGGCAGACAGCGCGGCGATCTGCCGCCGCGCCGTCCGCGAGATTCGGACCTTCACCGCGCCGCTCGGAGCTCGCGAACGAAATCCTCGGCCGAAATCGAATCGCCGGACGCGATCTCCTCCTCGGCCCGTTGGAGCGAGGCGTGAAGCCTGGAACGCTCGTCGTCGGACATGTCCACGAACGGGTCGACCCTGTCGAGGCTGGCGTACGGATCGCTCGCATCCCGCAGGTATTCCAGGTAGCGCCTCGCCGCCTGCTCCTCGCTTGCGGGAAGCGCGTCCACCAGGGCGTGGAGATCCTTTCGGGCCGCGTTGCTCATGACGGGGGAAGCATAGTGCGACCGGACGCTCGCGTCACCCCGGGGCTCATCGGGCGTCCCCGAACCCGAAGTCCAGCTGCCCCCCGCTCCCCGCGTCCGGCTGACACAATTGTGCTTCACCCGCCCCGCGCCTCCGCCGTTTCTCCAGCGGATCCCGGGGCCTTGGCCACACCCGTACCAGGCCTGAAAATCCCCATGTCCCTGTTTCGATTCCGGGTCCAGGCACTTCTTCAACACGCTCGGACATCCGTGGCCCGCCACTCCGCAAGGGGTGGCGGGTCTTGTCTTCTTCCTTCGGGAAGTGGGGAGGCGGAGGGAGGAGCGGACGCGACAGGCAGAGCCGATGGAGCGAGCAGTCGGGGCTCCATTCCCACCGTCGTCCCGGTGGCGGGGTTCTTCAGTCTGGGATTCGCGCCCCCGGGCCGGCTCACGGACTGGTGAGGACGTCGTTGTCCAGCGCGACCAGGGTCTGTGCCAGCACCCTGCCATTCATCGACGCGTTCGTGTTCAGTGTGACACCCGTCCTGGAGAGGATGATTCCCTCGAAGTGGGAGGTCGTCCCCAGGGTGGCCTGGCCGGCGACCTGCCAGAAGACGTTCCTGGCCTGCGCGCCACCTGCCATCAGGACACTCTTGGCGGCGGCGACCGTGAGGTCCCCGGAGATCTGGAAGATCCACACGTCGTTAGCGCCGCCGGAGAGGGTGGTGTCCGTCGGAATGGTCACGCTGGTCGTCCACTTGTACAGGCCGGGAACGAGCGTGAGCCCTCCGAGGGAGCCACTGCCCAGCTCGTTGAAGTTGGGCGACGTCCGCCCCGCTGCGTCTGCGTACGCGGTCTCCATCCGGGCGATCGCGGAGGTCAGGTTGGCCGGGGTGGGAACCGCGTAGTCGGCGGCATACACGCTCCCGACCACGGAGGGCGAGGTGGAGAACGTGTTCGAGGCGTCCGCCACGAGCGCGAAGCCGGTGATGTAGCTGGCGGCGGCGGGACTCACGCCCACGTTGCCGCCGATCGAGGAGCCGATCGCGTTGGTGACTCCGGACTTCGCCAGGATCGCGTAAGCGCCGGCGCCACCGAGGTCGGTCGCTCCGCCGAGCGACACGGGGGCCGGCCCGGCACCCAGCGGGTTGGGAGGATTGGAAGTGGAGCCACTTCCGTCGGCCGAGCTGCTGCCGCACCCGCCCAGGGCGGCGGCCAGGAAGAAGGTTGCAAGAGTCCCCATCACGTATCGGCTTCGATCGGTCATCGGTGATTCTCCTCGTGCGCGTGGTTGCCGGCTTGGAATGTCCGGCCCATGTGCATCGGCCGTGCCGCGTTCGTGGTTCCAGCCGGCGGCGCCGGGCCGGGCCGTCCAGGGGAATTCCCTGGCCGCCCGGTGGAAGTTTTCCACGAGTGAATACGGCTACGGGAGTCGCCGGCGGTTCCGCGTGTCTCGGCCCACCCGTGGGAGCGCAGGGCAAGACGGCCGTTCGCGAACGTTCTTGGGGCGCCTGGACGGCCTGGATCCCGTCCTCCACCAGCACGACGAGAGTGGTCCGCGCGACCGAGGCGCGCGCTGCCGCAGTGGAGCCGATCCACCGGTGCACGACGCCCTCGTCATCTTGTCCCGGTGACAAGCGATCTCCCCACGGGCCAGCACTCCGGCGTGGGAGTGCTAAGATGAAGGCTCCGAGAGCGAGGAGAGACTCCGCGTCCCGGCCCGACCGCGGGGGGACCTCCTTGGCACAATCATTCGTCACCGACAATGCGCTCATCCTGGTCGTCGAGCGGGACCCGCACGTGAAGAAGCTGGAGCGCTTCTTCCTGGAGCAAGCTGGCTTCGCGGTCGAGTTCGCCGATGGCGGGGTGCAGGGGCTGGAGAGAGCGCACGTCCTCAAGCCCCGCATCGTGATCACCGAGATCCTGCTCCCGGGGCTCGACGGCTTGAGCGTCTGCCGGACCATCCGGTCGGACCCCGCCATGAAGCACGTGCGGGTCCTCGTGTTGAGCATCCTCTCCGCCGAGCGACGCGCCCTCGACGCCGGGGCCGACGCCTTTCTCAAGAAGCCGCTCGACGACGCCCGTCTGGTCGAGACCGTGAACGAGCTGCTGAGGAAAGGGAGCGAGGCCCGATCATGAACCGCCTCAAGACAGGCAACGACGAGCTGGACGCCATCCTGGGCGGCGGGTTCCCCTCGAACGGAATCCACGTCCTGATGGGCTCGCCGGGCACGGGCAAGACCATCCTGGCCGAGCAGATGTGCTTCACGAACGCCTCTCCGGGGCGCCCCATCCTCTACGTGGCCACCTTCTCGGAGCCGATGCAGAAGCTGGTCGGCTTCCTCCAGGAGTTCGGTTTCACGGTGCCCGAGAAGCTCGGGACCGAGATCGTCTACGAATACATCGGCGAGAACGTGCTCACCGACCCGGAGCGCATCCCGGAGCGCTTCCAGGAGCTCCTCACCCAGTACCGGCCGAAGATCGTGGTGGTCGACTCGTTCAAGGCGCTCGCGGACCTCATGCCGGACCGGAGCGCCTGGCGAAGGACCCTCGACGCCATCGGCGGTCTGCTCTCCGCTTACGACACGACGACCTTCTGGGTGGGGGAGTACTCGTCGGAGATGCTGAGCGCGCTTCCCGAGTTCGCGGTGGCCGACGGAATCGTCGACCTGGTGCGGACCCAGCGCGGCACCCGCGACGAGCGCTTCCTGCGAGTGCTGAAGCTGCGGGGGAGCGCGTCGCTCCCCGGCGAGCACCCCTTCCACCTCGACAGGGGCGGGCTCCAGGCGTTCCGGCGCTTCGTCACGCCCGGCCTCCCCTCCGATTACGAGCCCAGGCTGGAACGGGTCCGCAGCGGCATCGCCCACCTGGACGAGATGGTGGCCACGGGATGGCTGCGCGGGACGGGGACGCTGGTCGCCGGGCCCTCCGGCTCGGGCAAGACCTCCATCGGGCTGCACTTCCTCAAGGCCGGGGTGGAGGACGGGGAGCCGGGGCTCCTCGCGAGCTTCCAGGAGAGCCCCGTCCAGCTAGCGCGCATGATGACCTCCCTCCAGTGGAAGCCCGAGCAGATGCTCCGCAAGGGGGCGATCGACCACTTCTACACGTCCCCGGTCGAGCTCCAGATCGACGCGGTGGCGCACGAGATCGTGCAGCGGATCGAGAGGGGCGGGATCCGCAGGGTCGTCATCGACGCGGTGAGCGACCTGGAGAAGTCGGCACGAGACGCGCTCCGCTACCGCGACTTCCTCTATTCGCTCACCCAGGCGCTGGCGGTACGGAACGTCACCGCCATGCTGCTGCTCGAGACGGCGGGGATGCTCCCGGGGCGCGGGCTCACCGGCTCCGAGGTCTCCTACATGAGCGACAACATCCTGGTGCTGGAGATGCTGCTCGGGGACGACCTCACCCGGACCATCCGCATCATCAAGAGCCGCGGGAGCCGGCATGACGGCCGGCGTCACGCCTTGCGGATCGCCGAGGACGGGATCGAGGTGGGTTGACCCGTGGAAAAGCACCAGCGATTCCAGGCGGTGCTCGCCGTCAACCGCGCCATCGCGAGCGCGGAGGACCAGGCCGAGATCCTGCGCCTGGTGGTGGAGCGCGCGGCGGACATCACCGGCGCCACCGCGTGCCTGCTCCTCCTCGCGGGGGACGACGGGCTCGCCCGGGTGGTCCGCTCGACGGGGGTCTATCCGGTCCTGGCGGCGGACATGGCGGTTCCGCTCACCGAGCACCTCGACGCCGACTTCCGCTCCAGGCTCGGCCTGAAGGACGAGGACGGGTTCGTGGGCGCTCCGGTGATCGGCAAGGCCGGCCTGCGGGGCATCCTCGCCGTCTACAGAAGGGCGTCCCTGGGAGGGGATGCCGCGGACGACGAGGAGGTCCTCTCCGCCTTCGCCGACCAGGCGGCCATCGCGCTCGACAACGTCGAGAGCAAGGGACTGCTCCGGAGGAGCGAGGCCCGCTTTCGCGCCTTGGCCAGCGAAGCCCCGGTGGGCATCTTCGAGGCGGACGCGAATGGTCGGTGCGTCTACTTCAACGCCGTGGCGGGCAACCTGCTGGGAGCGCAGCCGGGGGACGATTGGAGGGATTCGGTCCACCCGGAGGATCGCGAGCGCCTCGAGCGCGAGTGGTCCCATGCCCTCGCAGTGGGCGGCGTGCTCGCCAGCGAGTATCGCCTCCATCCACCGGATGGGAGGGTCCTCCTGATCCAGGGGCACGTCGCTGCGCTTCGCGATCCGGACGGTGCGGTCCTCGGCCACGTCGGCGCGATCGTGGACATCACCGAGAACAACTTCCTCAGGATGCAGCTCGCCCTGGCGTCGCGCAGCGCCTCCATCGGCACGCTGGCCGCGAGCGCCGCGCACCGGTTCGAGCGCCCACTCACCAGCAGCATCCAGGATCAGGGCATCGCCCTCGACCTGGCACGCGGGGCCGCGAAACGACTCCGGGAGGGCGGCCCGTTCAACCGGGACACGGCGCTCCAGGTCGTCGGCGACATGATCAAGGCGCTGGAGGATGCACAGGCAGACGGTCGTGGGCTCACGGGCATCGTGAAGCAGCTGGCGAACTACGCGGAGTCTGCCCCGGGGCGGATCGGGGTGCGGCTCTTCGACGTGGTGAGCCAGGCCATCCACTGGCTGCCCCGCAGCGTCACCGAGGCGGCCACCGTCGAGATCAAGAACCTCGCCGACCAGGAGGTCTCCGCCTCTGCCGGCCAGATCGAGCAGGTGATCGTGAACCTGGTCACCAACGCGGCCAGGGCAACGACTCCGGGAGGCCGTGGCAAGGTCACCGTCCAGATCGGGTCGGGCACTCCCGGCATGGCGCGCATCGACGTGATCGACCGCGGGGCCGGCATCGTCCCTTCCGCGCTCGAGCACATCTTCCACCCCTTCATGCGAAGGAGCGCTGCCGGGAAGCGGATGGGTCTGGGCCTCGCCATCAGCCATTCGATCGTCGCGGCCCACGCCGGTACCCTGACGGTCACGAGCGTGCTCGGCAAGGGATCGACGTTCCGGGTGGAGTTGCCTGCCGTCCCTGCCAGGGCGTGACGACCATCAGGCGTCGAGCCGACCCTTCTGCCGCCGCGCCGTCAGCGAGACCTGGGCCTTCACCGCACCGCTCGGATCTCGCGAACGAAGCCCGAGAGGCCATGCAGGGCGCGAGGGTCCGCAGCTTTCCGGGAGGACCCGTCGGATTGTTCGACCACGCTCAGGCCCACGTGCCCCTGCTGGTGGTTCATGCCCTCCTTCGTCTGCCACATGTCGTCCGGCCCGTGGCAGCGCACGCCATGCTCGATCTCCGCTTCGCCTTGGAGGTCACCTCGGCGCCTGCGGCGAGCGTCCACTTCGACACGGACGTGTGGCAGAGCGGCGACATCGCCTTCACCTTCACCTGCTTCGCGACCTCGTCCTTCTTGCTGTAGGTGACGAGGTTGATGATGCTCGACGCGCCCGCGAGCGACCCGCACAGCGTTCCGTGCCCGGCGAATCCCGCTGCGGCGTGGTGCATCGCCATGTCCGGCAAGGTCGTCCACGGATGGCCGACCTTCTCCTTCAGCAGGGAGAGCAGGCTCAGGTACGCGCCGGTCCCGCAGCCCCCACCGTCCAGGTAGATGCGGTAGGCCCGACGCCCGGCCTCGAGCGGGTCGAGCTTCACCCACTTCCACGGAAGGGGAGGGGCGGCTGCGCCCGCCGTCGGCGCCGGCACGTCTGCGAGGGCCCGTCTCGCGCCCCCGATGCCTGCTCCCAGGAGCACGGCTGCAGAGCCGGTCAGAACGGTGCGACGCGAGACCCCACCATCGTCCTTGTACCCAGAGTTCATGGATCCCCTCCCTGGGCGATTAGGGTGCGCTCCAACCCTCCCCACGGGAAGGACCTGTCTGGGTCGACCCCTCGCCGGACGCTCCAGGGTGCTCAGCCGTACGCGGCAGGCAACTCCACGCGGAACGTCGACCCCTTGCCGACCTCGCTCTTCACCGAGATGCTGCCGCCGTGCGCGATGACGATGGCCCGGGAGATCGCGAGCCACAGGCCTGCTCCTCGTCCCTCTCCCACGGGGCGCGTCGTGTAGAAGGGCTCGAAGATCCGGTCGAAAACCCTGTCCGGGATCCCGACACCGTGGTCCATGACCTCGACGCGAGCCATCCCCGACGAGCCGGGACCGATCCGGACGACGATCTCCCCCTTCTCCGGACTGGCCCTTGCGGCGTTGGTGATCAGGTTGTGGACGACTTGCTCCAGCTGGCCAGACGCGGCCAGGACGTCGGGAGCCCCACCGTCCTCCACCTCGATCTTCGCGGACTGGACCGTCGAGGTCGAAAGCCACCGCATCGCCCCGTGCACGACGTCGAGGAGTCGAACCGGGGTTCGCTTCGGGTTGGGATTCGCGAAGGAGGCCATGTCCCGCACGATCTGCGCAATACGGTGCCCGCTCTCCTGGGCCTCCGTGAGCACCTCGATGATCTCCTCCAGATCGCGAGGCCGATGGTCGGGAGCGATGGAGTTCGTCGCCGGGATGCCGTCCTTCGCTGCCCTGGCCAGCTCGAGCGCCAGTCCCTGGTTCGCGAGCGTGGCGGCGAGCGGGTTGTTGATCTCGTGGGCAACGCCTGCCACCAGGGTGCCCATGGCGGCGAGACGGGACGCCTGTGCGAGTTCCGCTTGCAGGCGGCGCGCCTCGGAGATGTCGACGAGGGCACCCACGTAGCTCGTGACGACTCCGTGCTGATCCCGGACTGCCGTCCCGAAGCCTTGGACCCAGGTCTCCTCACCGCCGTCTCGGCTGCGGAGCCGGTACTCGTCGGCGAACACGTTCCCGGAGGAGATCGCGCCCTGCCAGAGCCGGGTCACGCGCTCACGGTCCGCCGGGTGGATGGCATCGCCTGCATGGGGACCGAAGGCCTCCGACTCGGAGAGCCCCGTGATCTTCAGCCATGTCGGATTGACGAACTGCATGTCGCCGTTCGGCCGTACCTGGAAGATGCCGACCGGGATCTCGTTGGCCAGCTGACGGAAGTGTTGCTCGCTCTCGCGGAGCGCCTCCTCGGCCTGCCGACGCGCCGTGACGTCCGTCACGCTGGAGATGAAGTGGCGCACCTTGCCATCGGGGCCGAAGACGGCCCGGGTGGCGGCCTCCGCCCAGACGATGGAACCGTCCTTCCGGACGTAGCGCTTCTCCTGTCGACCGCCGCCCTCGGGAGCCTTCTCGACGCGCTCGGCTTCTCGTGTCGATGCGGCGAGGTCGTCCGGATGCGTGATGTCGCGCCAGTTCACCTTCAGCAGTTCCTGCTCCGAGTACCCCAGCATCCCGCGAAGGGCCTCGTTCACGCGAAGCGGACGCCCGTCCGGTGACATCAAGGCCATTCCCACTGCCGCCGTCTCGAAGGCGACCCGGAAGAGAGTCTCGCTGGAGCGTAACGACTCCTCCACGACTCGGGCCTTCGTCGTGACGTCGAACACCGCGACGAAGTAGCCCTTGGCGGGGCTGTACACGGAGACGGAGAACCACTCGTCCAGGGCTGCCAGGTGCCGCTCGAACCTCCGGGGCTGGCCGGTGTCGGCCACCTCGGCGTAGAGGTCCAGCAGCCAGGGGTCCGACTCGCGAATGCCCGGGATGACGTCCGATGCCTTCTTCCCGGCCACATCCTTCAAGCCGGTCAGGGTCTCGAAGGCGTCGTTGACCTCGATGTAGACGAAGTCGTGTGGCGGCGGGCCATCGGTGAGGACCTTGCAGTAGGCCAGGCCGTTCAGCATGGCCCTGAACACGGAGAGGTACCGGGCCTCGACCGCGTGCAGGACGGATTCCGTCACGCCGGTCGTGGCGGGCGAAGCCTCGCCGCCGTCTGGAGTCGGGGCCACTTCCTGCACTCCCCGATACTCTCAGATGATGGAGCCCGGGGACACTACTTGTGTGCAAGCTGGCCGGGTCCTCCCGGGCTCGCGTACCACCCGGTCATCACGGCCGGCGAACCTGCGCTACGCTGCGCGCATGGCCGATCTCCCCAAGACCCCGCGCACGACCCACCGGCGCCTCCCGAAGCGCGGCTCCCACGACCGCGACCTCATCCACGCCATCCTCGACGAGGGGCTCGTCTGCCACGTCGGCTTCGCCGTGGAGGGGCAGCCCTACGTGCTCCCCACCACCTACGCACGGATGGGGGAACTGCTCGTCCTGCACGGGTCGCAGTCGAACCGGATGTTCCGGGTGCTCGCGACCGGCGCACCCTCCTGCGTCACCGTCTCGCTCCTGGACGGGCTCGTCCTCGCCCGCTCCGCCTTCCACCACTCCATGAACTACCGCTCGGTGGTCGTCCTTGGCTCCGCGCGAGCCGTCGAGGGACGAGAGGCGAAGCGCGCCGCCCTCGAGGCCATCGTGGAGCACGTTGCACCGGGCCGGTTGCGCCAGGTCCGGCCGCCCACCGACCCGGAGGTGGACGGCACCATCGTGGTGGAGTTCCCCGTGCTGGAAGCGTCGGCGAAGGTCCGCTCCGGGCCGCCGATGGACGACCCCGAGGACCTCGCCCTCGACTGCTGGGCGGGTGTCATCCCGCTCCACCTCGCCCCGGGCGAGCCGGTGCCGGACGCCCACGTTCCTGCCGGGAAGGCCGCCACCTAGCAGGTCGCGGACCGACCTGCGCTACGCTGCCCGAATGTCCGACTGCATCTTCTGCGAGATCCTCGCCGGTCGCATCGTCTCCGAGGTCGTTCACGAGAGTCCAGGAGCCGTGGCATTCCTCGACGTCTTCCCGGCGGCCCGCGGGCACGTCCTCGTCGTCCCCCGTGGCCATGCGCCCACGCTCCCGGACCTCGATGACGCGGCGGTGGGGGACCTCTTCCTGGCCGTCAAGGCGGTACAGGCGAAGGTCCAGCGCGCACTCCAGCCAGTGGGCATGAACCTGGGGTGGAACCACGGCCGCGCCGCAGGGCAGCACGTCCACCACCTGCACGTCCACGTGATTCCCCGCTACGAGGACGGGGGCCGAGGCATCCAGGTGATGGGTACCGGCGGAGAGCGATCCGAAGTCCCTACGGTCGCCGCCGCCATCCGGAAGGCGTAGGAGAGGTCGCCACGTCGGGCGGCATCGTCCCTCCGGACCGGTCCGGCAACGACAAGATCGTCGCCTACGTGAAGGACATGGGAGTCGATCTCGTGGTGGTCCTGCGCCTCGTCATCCCCCACGGCGCGTGGTGCGGCACGACCGACATCAACGTGTACGCTGCCAGGACGGGATCGGAGTGGCCGGGCTGGAGCGGCACCGCCACCTCGTCCAACTTCAACAGCGTCCGCCGAGGCTCAGTGCGGGTGACTCGCCGGCCTCGACGGGAGGAAGCCGTAGGGACGCGCGTCGAGCCACCGCCACTCCGTGCCTTGCCGACGGGCGAGGATGGCCGTGTGCAACTTCATGGTGCCGGTGGTCCCGTCGGGCAAACGCGCGCCCTGGATGGCGTGGTCCATGTCGAGCAACGCAAGGTCGCGCCCGAGCATCCGGACGGTCTCGATCGTGAACGTGGACGTGGTCCCGCGGAGGAACTGGTTCACGTCGTCCGCGAATACCTTCTCCACACCAGGGCGCCCGATTCCCCTGTTCCCGGTCGGACCGATCAGCGTGCCGTCGGAGTCCCAGAAGGAGGCGACCTCCTTCACGTCGGCCCGGTTGAAGGCGGCGTTGAACCTCTGGCAGGTGTCGGCAAGGGAAGGTTCGATGGATGGGGTCGGGATCTGCGGAGTTGAACTGGACTGGGGGGACACGGAGGCCATGTGCTTCTCCTTTCGGAACGGCACGCTCCCTCCCAGGTGCGGCCACCGCAGCACCTATCGCTGGCCGGTTCGATCTCAAGCCTCTCGCGGGAAGTGACTCCGCTCTTCAGGGGCGTAAACGGCTCCTCACCCGGAGAGCCGAACGGCCTCCACCGGCGCGGCTGGCAATTCCATCCTTGCCATGGGGGCGGGTGGTGAAGAATGGCTCGAAGATCCGCTCCATCCACTCCGGAGGGATCCCCCTTCCGGCCTTCCGGGTCGGCGAGCGCCACTCCGGTCATCAAGGTGCCCATGGCCGCGAGACGCGATGCGAGGGCGAGCCTGGCCTGCATGGCGCGCGTCGGTGAGGTCGAGCAGGAGGACGAGGAGGTCCTTTCCGACGGGCGTGCAGGAGATCGACCTCGCGCTCGGTGACCTTCCGGAGCCAGGTGGCCAGATCGGGGATGTCCGCCCGCCGCGAGACTCCCCGCGCTCCCCCTCGCGACCCTCCGGACCGGCGCCCGGGCGGGCGTGACGCAGGCGCCCGGCAGAGTTGATGAGAGCCATGTGCGTGAACGCCTGCGGGAAGTTCCCGAGCTGCTCCCGGGTGGACGGATCGTACTCCTCGACCCGGCCCTGCATGGACAGGACGTCCACGAGCCAGAAGGACGCCATGAGGAAGGCCCCCTCTCCGCCTGGCTCCCCGTCCCCGGCGGCCTCGGCCCGGTAGCGGCGGACCAGCACGCCGCGGGTCAGGTCACGCTCGATGGCCTCGACCGTGGCCCGCATGCGGGGGTCGCCGGGTCTCCTCGGCCGCCTGCACGCCGCGCTCCAGGGCCAGCCAGCACATGACCTTGGACTCGACGAAGTGGCGCGGCGCCCCGCGCATCTCCCAGAGGCCGCGGTCGGGCTCCTTCCATCGCGCGCACGCGGCCTCGACGAGCCCGCGGAGGAAGCGCCATCCCTCCGCCGTGACCTCGCTGCCGGCGCGGCGCCAGGCATGCGAGGCATTGAGCAGCTCGCCGTACACGTCGAGCTGCGTCTGCTCGGCGGCGCCGTTTCCGATCCGGACGGGACGGGACCCGCGGTAGCCGTCGAGATGGGGCAGGGTCGTCTCGGTCAGGCGGCGCTCCCCGGTGCAGCCGTAGACCAGCTGCAGCTCGTCGGCGTGTCCGGCGGTGGCGCGCTCCATGAACAGCTTGAAGCCGGTCGCCACCTCGGGATGGCCGACCTCGAGGA
>DAIEMM010000218.1 GCA_027349605.1 Anaeromyxobacteraceae bacterium | reverse complement strand
ACGGCTTAGGCCGACAGATAGACGGGCCCGTGGCGCAGCTGGGAGCGCGCCTGAATGGCATTCAGGAGGTCACCGGTTCGATCCCGGTCGGGTCCACCAGAACGCAGTGAAAAGACAGGGGAATCCGGGCAACCGGGTTCCCCTGTCGCCTTGTGGGGCCGGGGAGACTCGCGGGGGCCTGGCTCTCTCCAGGACTACCGGTACAGGCGGGGAAGGACCCACTCCAGGACTCGCAGGACCCGGCGCTTGTACGGGAACTGCAGGTGGCGTCCCGCGAACGCCGATACGCCGCGAGCAAGGCGGCGATCCTGGACGACGGTCTTGATCCGGCAGAACTGGCGCAAGCCCTCGATGCCGTGCCGGACACCGAGCCCGCTGGCCTTGATGCCGCCGAGGGGCGCCTCGACGCACAGGTAGTTCACGAGCACGTCGTTCACGCAGACGGTTCCAGCATCCAGCCGCCTGGCCAGCTCGGCCGCCCGCCTCCCGTCCCCGGACCAGATCGCAGCGGAAAGCCCGTGGGAGGTCTCGTTCGCGATGCGGATCGCCTCGTCCGCGTTCGCCGCGCGGATCACCGGAAGGACCGGGCCGAAGGTCTCCTCTCTCGAGACGTCCATGTCGGGGGTCACCCCGACGAGCACCGTCGGCGCGAAGAACCCGGGACCGATCTCCGGACGCCGCTGCCCGCCCGAGGCCACCCGGGCGCCCGCGCCGCGAGCCTGGGCGATCTGGCGCTCCGCGCGCTCCATCTGTGGCGCGAACGTCACCGCGCCCACGTCGAGCTCCCGATCCTCGTCCGGGTCGTCGTGTCCCTGGCGAAGCGCGTTCGTCAGCGCCAGGCAACGCTCCACGAACCGGTCGTGGACCGAGGACTCGACGATGACGCGCTCCGTGCGGATGCAGACCTGCCCGCTGTGGGCGAAGCCACTCCAGACCGCGGCCCGCGCCGCACGTTCCAGGTCCGCGTCTCCGAGGACGACCATCGGGGAATTGCCCCCGAGCTCGAGCACGCACGGGACCAGCCGGGCTCCCGCCGCCTGGGCGACCTTCCGGCCGGTTGCCTGGCTGCCGGTGAAGAACACCATGTCGACGGAGTCCACCAGCGCCTCACCGATCTCTCCGCCTCCGACGACGACCTGGAAGACGTTCTCCGGGAGGCCCTCCTCGCGCCAGAGACGCTCCACGAGCAGGGAGGTGAGCGGCGTGACCGGGGACGGCTTCAGGACGACCGCGTTGCCCATGGCGAGTGGTGCGACCGCGTCGCCGTAGTTGTTGAGCAGGGGCCAGTTCCAGGGCCCGATCACGCCGACCACGCCCACGGCCTGGCGAAGCACGCTGGCCCGCTTCCACGGGAACAGGAACGGGTTCCGCACCTCATCGCGGAGCGCGAGTCGCCCGGCCCGGCCCGTTGCGAACCGGGTCATCTCGCACGCGTAGAGGACCTCGATCGCCTCCGCCTCGAAGCGGGGCTTGCCGCTCTCCCGCATCAGCGTGGGCACGACCTCGGGATCCGTCGCAAGACGGTGGGCAAGGCGACGCAGCGCTCGCTTCCGTTCCGAGAAGGGCATCGCGGCCCAGGCCGGCTGGGCCTCCCGGGCACGGGAGACGGCAGCCTGCGCGTCCTCCCTCGACTGCGCCGGGACGCTCTGGATCGGCACCCCGGTTGCCGGGTTCACAACCTCCAACAGGGGAGTGGTCATGGTGACGGCCACTCTACCTGCTGATCCCTCCCCGAGGTCAGGGCCCGGAACCGACCCGTGCCGGTTGCCAGGGAGCTGCCCCGCGACTAGGCTTCGAGTGTCCGGTCGCCCCAACGCCAGGACGGCCACCCGATGCCTGTCGGCTGGCACCTGGAGGCGGGACCGGGCACTTGCCCTGCGGCCCGGGGCGACGCGCTGGTCCTCCGGATCGGCCTCGCGCCCCGAGATGCCCGCAGGGCATTTCTTCGCGCTCATGGCTCCGTCACCCTTCGGCGGACCGGCCGCCTCGCCGGGAGCGGGACGGCGGGGTAGCCTTGGACATGCCCTCCGTCCCTGGTCTGCCACGAGGCGTGGCGAGCGGCCTCGGGGCGGCCGTGCTCTTCGGGCTGAGCACGCCCCTGGCGAAGCTCCTGCTCCCATCCAGCGGGACCTTCATGCTGGCGGGGCTCCTCTATCTCGGAGCGGGGATCGGCCTGTCGGTCATCGCGCCCCTCCGCCGCACCGGACGTGAGGCGCCCCTCCGGGGAAGTGATCTCCCGACCCTGGCGGCGATGGTGATCTCCGGCGGCATCGCAGGGCCGCTCCTCCTGCTCGTGGGCCTCGCCCGGCTGCCCGGCGGCGAGGCGTCCCTCCTCCTCAACCTGGAGGCACCCTTCACCATCGGCATCGCGGTTCTCTTCTTCGGCGAGTCCCTGGTCCGGCGGGAAATCCTGGGCGCTGCGGCGGTCATCCTCGGTGGTGTGATCCTGGCGTCGAGCCCGGGCGACGGGGCTGTCCACGCCCTGGGAGCCCTGGCGGTGGCGGGGGCAGGCCTCGCGTGGGCCATCGACAACAACCTGAGCCAGCGCCTGTCGCTCCGCGACCCGGTGGCCGTGACCCGCGTGAAGACGCTCGTCGCGGGGGTGGTCAACGTCGGCGTGGCACTGGCGATGGGAGACCGGTTGCCGGCGGCGGCACCGCTCGCCGGTGCGCTCGCGACCGGTTTCCTCGGCTACGGGGTGAGCATCGTGCTCCACCTCCTGGCCCTCCGGCAGATCGGGACGGCGCGCCAGGCCGCCTACCTCGCCACGGCGCCGTTCGTGGGCGCGCTGGCGGCCGCTCCGATCCTCGGGGAGCAGCTGACCTGGAAGGAGATGGCTGCCGGCGCCGTCATGGGAATCGGCGTGGTCATCCTCGTCCGGGCGAGGCACGGGCATCGGCACGCGCACGATGCCGTGGAACACGACCACGCCCATGTTCGCGACGAGCATCACGCCCACGCGCACGGCGAGGGAGTGCCACCGGAGCCCCACGCGCACCCCCACCGTCACGAACCGATGGTTCACGACCACCCGCACCACCCGGACCCGCACCACCGGCATCGGCACTGAGCGCCACGCGATGGCGCTCGTGTCCCCAGGAGACGAGCCTGGCATCGCCGATGTGGCGGTGGCATCGGGGCGCTCGACCTGGATACGGGTAAACCCGTGGACCCGTTTGGCCGTGGACGTGGACCGGACGAGGCCACATACGCCCCGATGCTCCCGGGACCGGATCGGGATCTCCCGTCCTCACCCTGGGTTCAAAGGAGCCACACATGACTTCCGCTCGTCGCATCGGGACCGCCGCATTGGCCCTTCTCTCGGCGGCCACGCTCTCGCTGGCGGCCGACACTGCCGCCCAGACCCCCACCGCCGCACCGGCGAACGGGCATTCCCACGCCATGATGCCGGCGTGCCCCATGAACGTTCCGGGCACCCAGGTGACCGCGATCGACACGGTGAACGGCGAGACGCTCGTGTTCACGACGACGGACGACGTCGCCGTCCTCAGGAGCCAGGTTCGCCGCATGGCGGAGATGCACAACCAGCATCACGCCACGGGCGGAATCCATGACGGCATGATGGGGAGCGGGATGATGGGGGGCGGCAAGGGAATGGAGGGCAAGGTGACGATGCCGCCCTCGAACGCGGCCGTCACCGACACCGAGAGAGGCGCGAGCATCGCCCTGACTCCGATCGCCCCCGCCGACCTCCAGCAACTCCGGACCGCGGTTCGCACGCACGCGAAGCACATGGCGCAGGACGGCTGCGGGCAGATGGCGCACGCGAAATGACCGCACCTCCCCGGTGAGCGGGGGATGACGGTCTGTAAGTGGCAGAAAGCAATGATTTTTTCTGAGACCTGGAACGAATGCCTGACCTGGACTGTTCAAGTCCTGTACGACCCCAAACCCCTTGGATCGGCATCGATTCACACCCGCAGGACCAAGACGCCTATCGCGTCCCGAATCTTGAAGCGTCGCATTGCCGGGCCGACGTCGAGCCCGGCGGAAAGGCTTCCCGTGACCCTCCGAATCCCGACCCTGGCGGTTCTCCTCGGCTCGTCCCTCTTCCTCTTCGCCTGCGGTGGCGGGAGCAGTACGGCCCCCGCCACTCAGCCCACGATCGGCACGGTCAGCGGAACGGTGGTGAAGGGCCCGGTGAGCGGGGCCAACGTGGCCGCCTTCGCCATCACCAACGGGACGATGGGCGCCCAGGTCGGCGGCGGCACCACCGACTCGACCGGAAACTTCAACGTCCCCATCGGCGACTACTCGGGCCCGATCATGCTGCAGGCGAGCGGCGGCACCTACGCCGACGAGGCGACCGGGACGACCATGACCATGCAGGCCGGGGACGTGATGGCATGCGCCATCCCCTCGGTGACGGCCGGCGCCTCGACCACGGGCATCCAGATCACGCCCATCACCTCGATGGCGCACTCCCGGGTGCACCACATGGCCGGGGGGATCACGGCGGCGAACATCGCGACCGCGAACGCGGCGATGGGGGCCTACTTCTCCGTGGCCGACATCCTCCACACGGTCCCCATGAACCCGGTGGTCGCCGGCTCCGCCACGGGGGCCAGCCAGGACGCGAAGAACTACGGGATGGCCATCGCGGCGATGTCCCAGTACGCGATGACCATCGGGATGCCGAACTCGTCGGGCGTCGTCACGGCGATGATGGATGACGCCTCGGACGGCGTGATGGACGGGATGATGGGCACGGCCCCCATCGCCATGGGTGGCGGCATGACGGGCGGCTCGATGATGCAGCCCACCGCCGGGACCGCGGGGCTCGCAACGGCGATGACCACGTTCGTGGGGTCGGCGAGGAACGTGTCCGGCGCGACCCTGGCGGACATGCAGCCGCTCGTGGACAAGCTCAACGCGGCCAGTGGCCAGGTCCCCGGCGGCGGAGGGACGACGACCGGGATGATGTCCGGCACCGCGGTGAAGGGACCGGTCGGCGGCGCCACCGTGACCGCCTACGCCATCACGAACGGGATGATGGGCGCGCAGCTCGGCAGCGCGACCACCGACGCCTCGGGCAACTTCAGCGTGCCCCTGGGGTCCTACGCGGGCTCCGTGATGCTCCAGATGACGGGGGGCACGTACACGGACGAGGCGACGGGCTCGACCATGCCGATGCTCCCCGGCGACCTGCTCGTGGCGTGCGTCCCGGCGGTCACCTCGGGCTCGACGACGACGGGCATCCAGATGACCCCGCTCACCTCGATGGCGAGCGCCCGGGCGAAGGCCATGACCGGCGGGATGACCGACGCCAACATCGCCACCGCGCACGCCGCCGTCGGCACGTACTTCTCGGTGAGCGACATCCTGCACACCGTCCCCATGAATCCCATGACCCCGGGCTCGGGCGGCTCCGCCACCCAGGACATGAAGAACTACGGCATGTCCATCGCAGCGATGTCGCAGTACGCGAGGAACCAGGGGATGACGACGTCGTCCTCGGGCATGGTCACGGCGATGACGGACGACGCATCGGACGGCGTCATGGACGGGATGATGGGGGCAACCGCCATCTCGATGGCCGGCATGGGCGGCATGATGGGCGGGATGATGCAGCCGTCGGCCGGGACGTCCGGACTCTCCACCGCGATGGGCACCTTCATCGGCTCCGCGATGAACGCGTCGGGCGTGACGGCGGCCGACATGCAGGCCCTCATGACCCAGCTTGCCGGCTCGAACGGCCAGCTCCCCGGCGCCGGCAGCACCGTGAGCCCGCATGGGACGATGAGCGGCACCGCCTTCCTGGGCACGATGACCTCGGGCACGGTGACGGCCTACTCGGTTACCAGCGGCACGATGGGACCGATGATCGGCACCGGCACCGTCGACGCCACGGGCAACTTCTCGATCCCGCTCGGCGCCTACGCCGGGACCGTGATGTTGCAGGTGTCTGGCGGGACCTTCGTGGACCCGGCCAACGGGACCACGATGACCCTGCAGTCGGGCGACGTGATGACGAGTTGCGTCCCGTCGGTCACGGCGGGCTCGACCACGACCGGCGTCCTGGTCACGCCGCTCACCTCCATGGCCCAGATGATGGCGCAGTACATGTCCGGCGGCATGACGGCCGCGAACGCGGGAGCGGCCAACACCGCCGTCGGCAACTACTTCCTGGCGGGCGACATCCTCATGACCCCGCCGATGGACCCGTCGACGGCGGGCTCGGCCTCCAGCGCCACCCAGGCGCAGAAGAACTACGGGATGTCCATCGCGGCCATGTCCGAGTACGCGAAGACCATCGGGATGACGGTCTCGTCGTCCGGGATGGTGACCTCGATGATGAAGGACGCCTCGGACGGCACCATGAACGGGATGATGGGCTCGACGTCCATCTCGATGAGTGGCATGGGCGGGATGATGGGGAGCGGGACCATGATGCAGACGACCGCCGGCACGACCGGCCTCGCCACCGCCATGACCACGTTCGTCGGCTCGTCCATGAACAAGTCCGGTGCGACCATGACGGACGTACAGACGCTCGTGAACAAGCTGAGCACGTCCACGGGGGCAATCCAGTAGACGCGTGCTCGGAAACCAGGCCCCCGGACCATGGAGTCCGCACGATGGGACAATCGAGTCCGGTTCTTGCGGACGGGGTCCGCGCGTTCTTGCACCGGGACCACGCACGCCTGGAGGGGCTTCTCGACCGGTTCCGGGACGAGCCTGGGGGGAACGACGCGCACGTGAAAAGGGCTCGGTGGCGGGACTTCGAGGCTGCTTTCCTCGGCCACATGGCCGCGGAGGAGAAATACCTGTTCGCCGCGTTCGGAAGGGTCCACCCCGAGGAGGCCGCAATGCTCCGATCGCAGCACGTCGAGCTCCGGCGCCTTCTGGCCGCCGCTGGATCGGTCCTGGAATCCGAGGGCGCGGCACTGACGGCGCTCACCGTTGCGCTCCGCGATCACG
>DAIEMM010000197.1 GCA_027349605.1 Anaeromyxobacteraceae bacterium | reverse complement strand
CGACGTCCCAGGAGAGCAGGGTCGGGCTCCCGTCGGGGATCGTGGAAGGGGTCGCCGAGAAGCGCCGGATCTCCGGGAAGCCCGGGGGCGGAGCGGCCAGCACGGCCAGGATCACGCTCGCGGTGGTGCTTCCCGAGAGGTTGGTCCCGGTGACGACGTAGGTTGCGCTCGCGGTGGCGGCGGTGGGGGTCCCGGAGATCACCCCGGTCGTCGGGTCCAGGGCCAGGCCGGCCGGGAGCGCGGGGGCCACCGCGTAGCCGAGGATGGCGCCGCCGGTGCTGGTGGGAACGTTGGGCGCGATGGGCACTCCCACGACGTAGGTGGCGTTCGAGTACACGAGGTTGGCCGGGGCTCCCGAGCCCACGGTCACGGCGACGTCGGCGGTCACCGTCCCGGCGGCGTTGGTGGCCGAGAGGCGGTAGGTGGTGGTCGACGTGGGAGTGACGGTGATGCTCGTGCCGGTGACCGGCCCCACTCCGTTGTCGATGGAGATCAGCGTGGCTCCGAGCACGTCCCAGGAGAGGACGCTCGCCTCCCCGGGGGCGATCGCGGAAGGGGTGGCCGTGAAGGAGACGATCGTCGGGAGGCTCGAGGCCGTCACGGTCAGGGTGAGCGCCGCGGTCGTGCTCCCGGATGCGTTCGACCCGGTGACCGTGTAGACGGCGGTGGCCGCCGCGACCGTGGGCGTCCCGGAGATCACGCCGGTCGAGACGTCGAGCGCGAGACCGGACGGAAGGGCCGGGCTGACCCCGTACGCGGTGATGGCGCCGCCGGTGCTCGACGGCACGTTCGGGGGGATGGCCACGCCCGTGGCGTAGGTGGCGGGGTTCTGCGAGTAGGTCAGGCCGGCCGGTGGGGTGCCCCCGACGGTGACGGTGACGCTGGCCGTGGAGGTGCCGCCGGCGTTGGTTGCGGAGAGGGTGTAGGTGGTCGTGGCCAGTGGCCGGACGGTGACGCTCGTCCCGGTGACCGCGCCGAGGCCCGGCGCGATCGAGAGGGTGGTGGCGTCGGTGACCGTCCAGGAGAGGACGGTCGTGCCTCCCGTGGCGACCGAGGCCGGGGACGCGGTGAAGGATCGGATGACGGGCCGGGAGGGAGTGACCTCGTGCTCGTTGCCGCCGAAGCAGCCGGTCGTGCCGAGCGCCATGGCCAGCGTGGCGAGGAGCCCTGTGAAGCGGTGTGACCGCGTTGCGTGCATCGACCCCCCCGATCTTCGGGCCCGAGACGGACCCGGCGCCGAGAACGGGGGAAATGTAACAAGTTCCGGGGTATCATGCCTCCTCGCGAGCCATGGCCCACCACAGCTCCCGGTCCGTCTACGATCGCCTCACCGAGCGGCTCAACCGCTTCCCGCAGGGAGCGCCGCCCTCGGAGAGCCTCTTCCAGATCCTGAAGATCCTCTTCAGCGAGCGGGAGGCCGCTCTCGTGTCGGCCCTGCCCATCCGCCCGTTCACCGCCGCCCGCGCCGCAGGGATCTGGAAGGTGCCGGAGGCCGAGGCGCGCCGCACCCTGGAGGAACTGGCGTCGCGGGCCCTGCTCGTCGACTGGGAGGGCGAGCAGGGCACCGAGTACGTCCTGCCTCCGCCCATGGCCGGGTTCTTCGAGTTCTCGATGATGCGGGTGCGCAGCGACCTCGACCAGAAGGCGCTGGCCGAGCTCTTCCACCAGTACCTCAACGTCGAGGAGGACTTCGTCCGCGCCCTCTTCGCCGGAGGCGAGACCCAGCTCGGGCGCGCCTTCGTTCAGGAGGCGGCCCTCTCCCCGGAGAACGCGCTCCACGTCCTCGACTTCGAGCGGGCCAGCGAGGTGGTGCGCACCGCCACCCACCGGGGCATCTCCCTCTGCTACTGCCGCCACAAGATGGAGCACGTGGGCAAGGCCTGCGACGCGCCGCAGGACATCTGCATGACGTTCAACGCGTCGGCCTCCTCGCTCATCCGCCACGGCCACGCCCGGGAGGTGGACGTCGTGGAGGGGCTGGAGCTCCTCCGCCAGGCCCAGGAGCTCGACCTGGTGCAGTTCGGGGAGAACGTCCGCGAGAGCGTGAACTTCATCTGCAACTGCTGCGGGTGCTGCTGCGAGGCCATGATCGCGGCGCGCCGCTTCGCCGCCGCCCATCCCATCCACACCACCCATTTCCTCCCGGTGGTCGACGAGGGCGCCTGCTCCGGCTGCGAGCGCTGCGTGCGCCGGTGCCCGGTGGAGGCGCTCTCGGCGGTCTCGGCCAACGACCCGAAGCGGCCCAACCGGACGGTGGCCCGCCTCGACGCCGATCGCTGCCTGGGATGCGGGGTCTGCGTCCGCGCCTGCCGCGAGGAGGCCATCGCGCTCGTCGAGCGGGGCAAGCGGGAGCTCACGCCGCTCAACGGCGCCCACCGGGCGGTGATCATGGCGCTCGAGCGCGGGAAGCTCCAGGAGCTGGTGCTCGACAACCGGCTTCTCTGGAGCCACCGGGCGCTGGCCGCCTTCCTCGGCGCCATCCTGAAGCTGCCGCCGGTGAAGCGGCTCGCGGCCAGCGAGCAGGTCCGCTCGCGCTACCTGGAGGCGCTCGTCCGGCGGGCAGGGTGACGCGAGCGGGACCGTGACCGTGCCGGGGCACGTTTCCGCCCGGCCTGATAGAGTCGGGGAGCGACGCCGATGCGCGCCAGGAGAGAGCGATGCCCGTGAGCAAGAAGCGCAAGAAGGACGGAAAGCCGGTCCACCGCAGCGCACCGGCGAAGGAGGCGGAGGTCGCCGAGCCCGTCGCCGGCCAGGTCGCCGAGCCGGTCGTGGCGAAGCGCGGAGGTCGCCCCACCAATCCGTTCGTTGCGGCCCAGCAGGCGCAGGCGCGCCGGGCCTCGCAGCGCGGACGCTGAGCCCTCCGTGGCGGCGGCGCGCCGGGGCTGGCACGTCTACCTCCTGCGCTGCCGGGACGGAACGCTCTACGCCGGCGCCACCAACGACCTGCCTGGCCGGCTCGTGCGCCACGCGGCGGGGAAGGGGGCGCGCTACACGCGGTCGCGCCTCCCGGTGGAGCTGGTCTGGTCGGTCCGTGCGCGGGGCCGTGGGGGTGCTCTGCGGCGCGAGGCGGCGGTGAAGAGGCTCACCCGCGCCGAGAAGCTGGCCCTGGTGGAACGCTGGCGCCCCGGCCGCGCCGCGGGTACACGGACCCGATGATCGGAATCCTGCTCCTCAACCTCGGCACGCCGGACGCTCCCACGCCGGCCGCGGTCCGTCGCTACCTTCGCGAGTTCCTCTCCGATCCACGCGTGATCGACATCCACCCGATCGCGCGGAAGCTGCTCCTCGAGCTCGTCATCCTCCCGCTGCGGCCGAGGAAGAGCGCGGCCGCCTACGCCAAGGTCTGGGGGGCCGAGGGCTCGCCGCTCCTCACCCTCTCCCGCGAGCTGGAAGGCAAGGTCCGGGAGGCCATGGGAGCGGACCACGTCGTGGAGCTGGGGATGCGCTACGGTAGCCCGTCCATCCCGGAGGCGCTGGAAAGGCTCCGGCAGGCCGGCGCGACCCGGCTCGTCGTGGCGCCGCTCTACCCGCAGTACTCGTCGTCGGCGACCGGGTCCTCCCTCGAGGCCGTCTTCGCCGAGCTGGCCCGGCACCACGTGGTCACGCCGGTCTCGGTCCTGCCGGCCTTCTACGAGGACCCGGGGTTCCTCGAGGCCTTCGCGGCCGTGGGAGCGCCGGTGCTGGCCCGGGAGAGGCCCGATCACGTGCTCTTCAGCTTCCACGGACTGCCCGAGCGGCACGTGAAGGCCTCCGACCACTCCGGGCGGCACTGCCTGCAGTCGGCCGGGTGCTGCGACGCCATCGGCCCGGCCAACCGCGACTGCTACCGGGCCCAGTGCCATGCCACGGCGAGGGGGCTCGCCGCCCGGCTCGGCCTCGCGCCGGGAAGCTGGAGCATCTGCTTCCAGTCACGGCTGGGCCGGACGCCCTGGATCAAGCCTTACACCGACGTCGTGCTCGACGAGCTCGCCCGGGCGGGGAGGAGGCGGCTCTGCGTGCTCTGCCCGGCCTTCGTCGCCGACTGCCTGGAGACGCTCGAGGAGATCGGGATGCGCGCCCGGGAGCAGTTCGTCGCCGCCGGGGGCGAGAGCCTGACGCTCGTCCCGTCGCTGAACGCCAGCCCGGCCTGGGTGGACGCCCTGGTCACGCTCCTGCGCAGGGCGGGCGGCGAGCGGGCCCCTTGATTCGCCCGACCCGCAACGCGGTGGCCGACCTGCGGGGCGCCACCCGGCTCGTCGTCGAGGCCACCGAG
>DAIEMM010000195.1 GCA_027349605.1 Anaeromyxobacteraceae bacterium | reverse complement strand
TCGCCGACCTCCTCGTTCACCACGCTGAAGAGTCCCTGGCGCTTCATGCCCTCGGCCTGGCGCTGGTTGTCCTCGGTCGGGGTCACGTAGTGCACCGAGTGGATCTTGTAGCGGTGCACGAGGAAGAGCTGGAGCAGGGTCATGAGCCGCTTCTTGCGCAGCGCCAGGTCGAAGTTGTTCTGGTCGCGGACCGAGAGGATGTTGCGCCCCTTGCGGTCCTGGATCACGGCGAAGACCACGTTGGCCCTCACCTTGCCGTCGGGACCGACGAGCCCGAGCTCCAGCAGGTCGGAGCCGGCGCTGCGCGGCTTCAGCGAGACCTTGAGCTTCTCGGCGAGGCCGTGCTGCTTCCGCCAGGCGTCGACCCACTCCTCGAGGACCTTGACCGGGACCTCCGTCTGCACCAGGTGCTGGTGCTGGGTCGACCCCTGTCCCATGGCCTTGGTGGTGGAGGTGCGCCCGGAGATGGACATCAGGCCGGCGTCGGCGCGGGGGCCGCCCACCAGCGTCTGGGGCGTGCGGTAGCCCGACTCCAGGAGCCGGAACTTCCGCTGCAGCCGGGCCAGGGCCAGCATGCCGTCCTGCCGGAGCGCGGTGGCGAACTCCTCGGAGGCGAGCCCGTCGATCTGGTGGCCGCCGTAGGTGATGAAGTTGAACACGAAGCCCATCTTCCCGAGCTCGATTGGAAAGGCCCGCATCTGGTCGTCGTTCATCCCGGTGGTGTCCCAGTTGAACGACGGGGACAGGTTGTAGGCCATCATCTTGTCCGGGTAGACCGCGTGGATGGCGTCGGCGAACTTCTTCGCGTCGTGCAGGTCGGCGGTCTTGGTCTCCATCCAGAGGATGTCGGCGAACGGAGCCGCCGCCAGCGACTTGGCGATGGCGTAGTCGATGCCGCCGCGCACCTGGTAGTAGCCGTCCGGGGTCTTGGCGTGCTCGCAGTCCCAGGTGATGTCCACGCCGATCTGCCGGGCCTTCTCCCGGGCCTTGTAGAACGGCATGCTCCCGGCATAGGCCAGCCACTGCTCCTTCGTCATGGGCGGCGGGTCGCCCTCGTTGTGCCGGAAGGCGACGACGTTGCCGACCGCCTCGGCGTAGGTGCAGATGCCCGCCTCCAGCTGCCAGGCGTCCACGAACTTGTCGAAGACCCGGTCGAGCGCGGCGTCGACCGGGATCTTCCCGGCCTTGCACTCGGCGGCGGCGCCCTCGACGGCGCCGGCGAAGCCGTTCTTCGCCAGCCAGGCATCGGCGGCGGCGTACTCCTCGTCGCAGAGCGCGTAGAGCAGGTGGCCGGACAGCTCCTCCACGCCCGCGGCGTGGAACTGCCGGAGCATGGCCAGGAAGGCCGCCTTGAAGGTGGGGATGGAGACGTTCACGGCGCCGAGGATGAAGGGCTGGTCCCGGTCGTCGCTGCGCCCGTCGAGCAGGGTGGCCGACTCGGCGTCGGTGCGGGCCACGATGATGCCCGCCACGCCCATGATGTCGAGCTGGAAGCGGGCCGCGGAGAGCCGCTTCACCTGCTCGTCCTCGGAGACGAGCACCTTGCCGCCCTGGTGGCCGCACTTCTTCACGCCGGGCTTCTGGTCCTCGATGTGGTAGCCCGGAACGCCCACCTCGACGAAGCGGCGGACGAGGTTGCGCACGTGGGCGTCCCCGCCGTGGCCGGTGTCTGCGTCGGCGATGATGAAGGGCCGGAAGTCCACCTCGGGGGTGGCCTTGCGCTGCTCCTCGGTCATGCGGGCGCGGGCGAAGGCCTGGTTGCGGTCGGCGGTGAGGAGCGCGCGCACGATGGGGGCCGCCTCGTCGGGAACCTGGCTGAGCGGATAGCTCGCCAGGTCGGGGCCGGGGTCCTCGTGGGAGGAGCCCTTGGCGGAGGTGGCCCAGCCGCCGAGGTAGATGCCCTCGATGCCCATCCTCTTCATGGCCACGGCCTGGCCGGGGGAGTACGGCCCGAAGGTCGTGATGCTCTTCCTCTCGGTGAAGAGCTGCCGGAGCCGGGCGTGGAACGCGTCGGCGGCCTCGCGGGCGACCGCGTAGTCGGGGCGGATGGTTCCGCGCTGCTCTGCGACCTCGCGCGCCGAGTGCACGCGCTTGATTCCGGCGAATCGGGGGCTCGCGAACCACTCCCGCAGTTGCGCGATTTCCTTCTCGAAGTCCATGCCGTTCTCCTGGGTGGGGTGAACGTTGTAAGAGGCGACCGCGCCGTTGTCCTGCCCCCGGTGGGATCTCGGGGCCCAGCGTTTGAAAAGGTCCCGGGGCCGGCCCGGTCGCGGCGGGCCGTTTCGCGTAAATCCTGTAAATGGGGAGGGGCCCGCGCTTGGCGGTGTTCCTCGGCCGGAATGCGTGGTTTCCTGGGGCCATGCGCTGGTCCCGGATCCTGGTCGGTCTCGCCGTCGTGCTCGTCGCCATCCAGCTCGTGCCCGTGTCGCGCGACAACCCCCCGGTCACGGCGACGGTCCCGGCGCCACCCGAGGTCGCGAGCATCCTCCGGCGCGCCTGCTTCGACTGCCACTCCAACGAGACGGTGTGGCCGCCACAGGCCTACGTGGCCCCCGCGTCCTGGCTGGTCGCCCACGACGTGAAGGAGGGGAGGGAGGAGCTCAACTTCTCCGCCTGGGGGCCGAAGCAGGCGCAGCGGGTGGCGAAGAAGCTCGCGCAGGAGGTGGAGGAAGGAGGGATGCCTCCCTTCCTCTACGTCCTGGCCCACCCCGAGGCGAAGCTCAGCAAGGACGACAAGGCCCTGCTCACCAACTGGGCCCGCAGCTTCTAGTCCAGGGAGCGCCGCGGGGGAGGCGGGTCAGCTGTGGTTGGTCCCGGCCGAGGCGTGCCCCTGCGGGGGAGCCTTCCAGGCCGGCTTGCCCTTCGCGTCCCGGAACACGACGGTGTCCGTCCCGCGGGTCACGGCCTGCGCGATGAGGCCGTACGTGTTCGAGTAGGTGAACTTCGATCCCTTGACGGACACCTCGTCCCCGGGGGCGAACCGGGTCTTCTGGCCGTCCACGAAGCTGTCCGGTCCCAGCTGGACCGAGACCTGCTGGTCCCCGACCTTGACCACGAGGCGAACGGCCTTGAGCCCGTTCTTGGTCTGGACGCGCTGCTCGCCCAGCACGGTGCCGGTCAGGGTGACCACCGTGGCCGGGTCGAACTTCGCCCGGGCCGCCTTCTTCGCGGCGGAAGCGGTCGTTTCCGCGAAGCCGG
>DAIEMM010000135.1 GCA_027349605.1 Anaeromyxobacteraceae bacterium | reverse complement strand
ATGGTCTACGGGGTCCTGAAGCTCATCAACTTCGCCCATGGCGACGTGTACATGGCGGCCGCCTTCGCCGGCTTCTACATCGCCACCGCCCTCGACGTCCGCGACCACCCGACCCTCGGCAAGGCGGTGGTGGTCTTCCTGGGAGCGATGGCGGCGGCCGGGGCGCTGGGCTGGGCCATCGAGCGGTTCGCCTACCGTCCGCTCCGCAACCGCCCCCGCCTCGCCACGCTCATCACCGCCATCGGCGTCTCCTTCCTCCTCGAGTACGGGTTCCAGCTTCCCAGCCTCCAGTCCCAGGGGCGCACCTTCGAGGAGGTGCTGCGCGGGTGGGGCTGGACGGTGCCGGCATGGCTCGACTCCCTGGTCGGGGCGCTCCCCGCGAGCTTTCCGCCCGGTCCGACGCCGCGCTTCTTCCCCGAGCCGTTCACCCGGATCGACTGGACGGTGCTCGGCGGGGTGCACGTCTCCAACTACGACGTGGTCTCGTTCCTGGTGGCCGTCGGCTTCATGCTCGGCCTCCAGTGGATCGTCTACCGGACCCGGTTCGGGACGGCCATGCGCGCCGTCTCCTTCGACCCCAAGGTGGCGGGTCTCATGGGCATCCCGGTGAACCGGGTCATCTCCGCCACCTTCGTCCTCGGCAGCGTCCTCGCCGCGGTGGCGGCGCTGCTCGTGGCCGGATCGCGCCCCCGCATCGACCCGATCATGGGGCTCATGCCGGGGCTCAAGGCCTTCGTGGCGGCGGTCTTCGGAGGGATCGGGAACGTCCCCGGCGCCATGCTGGGAGGGCTCGTCCTGGGGCTCGCCGAGGAGATGGTGGCGGGCTACGCGGTGTCGTCCTTCCGGGACGGGATCGCCTTCGCCCTGCTCATCCTGGTGCTGCTCCTCCGCCCCGAAGGGCTGCTCGGGCGCTCCACCGTGGAGAAGGTGTGAGAGCGCCCCTCGTCCGGCTCGTCCTGCGGTCGGTGGCCCCGTTCCTGGTGGCGCTGCCGCTCCTGTGGATCCTGCAGGGCGCCCTGCCGAGCTACTACTCGTTCGTCTTCATCAACATCGCGGTGAACGTGATCCTGGCGGTCTCGCTCAACGTCGTGAACGGGTTCACCGGGCAGTTCTCCATCGGTCACGCCGCCTTCATGGCGGTGGGCGCCTACACGGCGGCGCTCGTCACCACCGGGATGGAGACCTTCCAGGTTGCCGGGCTGCCCCCCGGGGCCTCCGACGCCGTGGTCTTCTTCGTGGCGCTCGCGGCCGGGATGGCCACCGCGTCGCTGGCGGGGCTGCTGGTGGGGACCCCGTCGCTCCGGCTGCGGGGGGACTACCTCGCCATCGTCACGCTCGGCTTCGGCGAGATCATCCGCGTGGTCATCGAGAACACCCGGGTGCTCGGCCAGGCCACCGGCATCTCCGGGCTCCCCGCCTACACCAACGTGCTCTGGGCCGGGATGGGGGTGGTGGCCACCGTGGTGATGGCGCGGCGGCTGCTGCTCTCGACGCAGGGGCGGGCGCTCCTCGCCATCCGGGAGGACGAGGTGGCCGCCGAGGCCATGGGCGTGGACACGGTGGGCTGGAAGGTGCGGGCCTTCGTCATCTCGGCCGCCTTCGCCGGGCTCGCCGGCGCGCTGCTCGTGCACAAGATCCAGCTCGTCACCCCGCGCATGTTCACCTTCGTGAAGTCGATGGAGGTGGTGGTGATGGTGGTCCTCGGCGGGATGGGGTCCATCACCGGGTCGATCGTCGCGGCCACCTTGCTCACCGTGGCGCTCGAGTCGCTGCAGGCCGCCGACCAGTACCGGATGGTGCTCTTCTCCCTCCTGCTCATCGTCCTCATGCTCACCCGCCCGAGCGGCCTCTTCGGGACGCGCGAGATCTGGGACGCGGTGCCGCGGTGGCTCCGGCGCCGGTCCGGCGGGAGCGTGCCGTGAGCGCACCGGGGACGGCCGTGCTCGAGGCGCGCGGCGTGGCGATGCGGTTCGGCGGGCTCACCGCGCTCTCCTCCTTCGACCTCTCGCTGCGCAGCGGCGAGCTGGTCGGCCTCATCGGCCCCAACGGCGCGGGCAAGACCACCGCCTTCAACGCGCTCACCGGCGTCTACGCCCCCAGCGAGGGCGACGTGGAGGTTGCCGGACTCCGGGTGAACGGCATGCGTCCCCACCGGATCTGCGAGCTGGGCGTGGCCCGCACCTTCCAGAACGTGCGCCTCTTCAAGGAGCTCACCGCCTTCGACAACGTCCGCATCGCCTGCCACGCCGGATCGCGGAGCGGCTTCTCCTCGGCCTGGTTGCTGACCCCCACGCACGACGCCGAGGAGGAACGGATCCGGCAGCGGGCCGCGGACTTCCTCGCGGTGATGGAGCTCTCGCACCGGCGCGACGAGCTGGCGCGAAACCTCCCCTACGGGGAGCAGAGACGGCTCGAGATCGCCCGCGCGCTCGCCACCGGCCCGAAGGTCCTCTGCCTCGACGAGCCGGCCGCCGGCATGAACGCCTCGGAGAAGGTGGCGCTCATGGAGCTCATCCGGCGCATCCGCGACCGGTTCGCCCTCGCCATCCTGGTGATCGAGCACGACATGCGGCTGGTCATGGGGGTGTCCGAGCGGGTGCTGGTGCTGGACCACGGCATCACCATCGCCCACGGGCGTCCCGAGGAGGTCCGGAGGGATCCCAAGGTCATCGAGGCCTACCTGGGCGACGGGAAGCTCCGGCTCCGGCCGCCCCACGGCGCGGAGGAAAGCCCGCCGTGAGCGCGCCCCTCCTCTCGATCCGGGACCTGGTGGTCCACTACGGCGTCATCCGCGCGCTGTCGGGCATCTCGCTCGAGGTGCCGGAGGGGCGGATCGTCGCGCTCATCGGGGCGAACGGAGCGGGGAAGAGCACCACGCTCCGGGCCATCTCCGGGCTCGTCCGCCCCACCTCCGGGTCCGTCGAGTTCCGGGGGCGTTCCATCGCCGGGCTCCCGTCGCACCAGATCGTGGCTCTCGGGGTGGCGCAGTCGCCGGAGGGGCGCGGGATCTTCCTCAACCTCACCGTGAAGGAGAACCTCGACCTCGGGGCCTACCTCCGCCGCGACCGGGCCGGGATCGACGCCGACCGGGAGCGGGCCTACGCGCTCTTCCCCATCCTGAAGGAGCGCAGCGGCCAGGTCTGGGGAACGCTGTCGGGCGGGGAGCAGCAGATGCTGGCGGTGGCGCGCGCCCTCATGAGCCGGCCCACGCTCCTCCTGCTCGACGAGCCGTCGCTGGGGCTCGCGCCGCAGTTCGTCGACCGGATCTTCCAGGTCATCCAGGAGATCAACGAGGCGGGGGTGTCGCTGCTCCTCGTGGAGCAGAACGCCAACATGGCCCTCCAGGTGGCGCACCACGCCTACGTGCTCGAGACCGGCTCGATCGTCATGCAGGGCCGCGGGCGAGAGCTGCTCGAGAGTCCCGACGTCCGGAAGGCCTACCTCGGGGAGTGAACGCCGGTACGTCCTCCGCGTGCCGGCGCCCGGGGTGGCCGCGCCGCTGCGGAGGCGCCCCGCGCCGAGGCCACCCCGGGCGCCTGGTGAGGAGACGGTGCGGCGGTCACTCCCGCGGGGGGGTTCCGGGGGTCGGGGGGTTGGGTGAAGCCGTAGACCTGTGCAGTGGCCGCTCCGATGGCGAGCAGCGCGAAGAAGCCGAGGAAGAACGCGACGACGAGTTTGCCCGCGCGGGGATCCTATCGCCGACGCCCCCAAGTCACCGCTTTCGAGTCCCCACCACGCGGGCGCGTCCGAGTCGCCTTCGGCCCCGTGCCGTCCCAGCCGGCGGGTTCCTCGACGCCATCCAGCCGCGCCCCCCTTCGTCCGAGGATCTGCTGCTCGGAGCGGCGCGACCCCCCGCCGGCGGCAGAAGTCCTGACGCCCGAAGGCGC
>DAIEMM010000123.1 GCA_027349605.1 Anaeromyxobacteraceae bacterium | reverse complement strand
CGCGACCTGGGCTTCGACGGGAAGACTCTCATCCACCCGAGGACCATCGCCGCCGCCAACCTGGCATTCACGCCCGGTGACGAGGAGATCGCCGCCGCCCGCCGGGTCATCGAGGCCCACGCGGCGGCCGAGGCGGCCGGGCGGGGGGTGGTGGTCGTGGACGGACGCCTGGTCGAGTCGCTGCACGTCGCCGAGGCCCACCGGGTGGTGGCGCTCGCCGCGGCCATCGCGGCGCGGCGCGGTTAGGACCGCCGGGTGGCCGTTCCCAGCCTCGACGAGATCCGCCGCGCCCTGGCCTTCCGCCCCCCGGAGCTGCTGCCGGAACCCCTTCCGCGGCGGGCGGCCGTCTCCATCGTGCTGCGGGAGCCGGCTTCGGGCCCCGAGGTGCTCTTCAACCGGCGCGCCGAGCGGGAAGGGGACCTCTGGTCCGGCCACGTGGCGTTCCCGGGGGGCCGGGTCGAGCCGGGGGAGGGGATCGAGGACGCGGCGGTCCGAGAGACGGAGGAGGAGGTCGGGATCGACCTGCGGGCCTCGGCGGCGCGCCTCGGCGCCCTCGACGAGATCCCGGCCATCGGGCGCGGGCGCGCCGTGGGCCTCTCCATCCAGCCCTGGGTCTGGGCGCTCCGGGCCGATCCCGGCCCGCTCCGGTTCTCGGCCGAGGTGGCGAGCGCACGGTGGGTCCGGCTCGGCGACCTGCTCGACCCGGCGCGGCGGGCGCCCTTCCCGTACGTCCACGAGGGACGGCCGCTCGTGCTGCCCAGCCTCGACGTGGACGGGCTGGTGATCTGGGGGCTCACCTACCGGATGGTGGAGATCTTCGCCGAGGTCCTCGGTGCCGGGCCCCGGGGGCCCGCTTTCACTCCGGGAGGAGCTCGATGATCCAGGTCTTCATGAGCACCCGGTCCTCGATGGCGGTCGAGGTGGGCACGTCGTGCGCCCCCCGGTCCCGGACGCCCGCCTGCGGCGAGTAGAGCCGGCCCGGGTCGCCGGCCAGCACCCGGATCCCCCGCCCGGCCATGGCCCGCCCCCAGACCAGGAACCGCTCGGCCATCTGCCTCTGGTAGAAGACGTCCCCGGCCAGGATCAGGTCCACCTCCAGCGACTCCCCGAGCGGGGAGCGGGCCTCGAACTCGACGGTGACGCCGTTGAGGGCGGTGTTGAGCCGGACCGCCCCCTCGCAGAAGGGATCCACGTCGTACGCCACCACCCGCGAGGCCCCGGCCTTGACCGCGGCGATAGCCACCAGCCCGCTGCCGGTGCCGAAGTCGGCCACGCGCAGGCCGGCCACCAGCTCGGGGTGGTCGAGCACGTGGCGGGCGAGCGCCTGGCCTCCCGCCCAGGGGAAGGCCCAGAACGGCTAGTCGTCCCACCCCTCCAGGTCGGCGGCCGTGGCCCGCCACAGCTCGGTCATCTCGGTGGCCTGGTAGAGCGCGATCTCCGTGACGAGCGGGACGGGAGTGGGAGCGGTGCGGCTGCGGATGAAGTCCATCCACACGTCGAGGGTGCGGGCCACCGGGGTCAGATCCCCGGATCGGGATCCGCGACGGGGGGGCTGCCCAGCCAGACGCGGAGCAGGGTCCAGGCGAGACCGAGGAGGGTCGGGCCCAGGAAGACCCCGATGAACCCCCAGACGATGAGGCCCCCCATGGCGCCCAGGAAGATGACCGTCATGGGAAGCCCGGTGCCCCGGCTGATGACGTAGGGACGGGCCACCGAGTCGATGGCGTTGTTGGCGATGAAGCCCCAGACGAGCGTGAAGACCGCGGCGCCGGGCCGGCCGGCGTAGAAGAGCCACGCCCCCGCCCCGATGTAGATGACGTGGATGCCGACCTGCATGACGTCCATCACGAAGCTCGCCACCATGAGCACGGCGAGGAGGGGCACGCCGGCGAGCCAGAGCCCGATGCCCTCCACCAGCGCCAGGATCGCAGCCGTCCCGATGATCCCCACCGAGACGTAACGGATGGTCCGGGTCGCCAGCTCGAGGAGGTGCGTTCCGTGCAGTCCGCCGACCCGGTCCGCGATCCGGCCGAACAGCGCGCCACCGCGGTCTCCGCCCGCCAGCATGGGCCAGGTGAGCACCGTGGCGAGCACGACCTGCACGATGGTCCAGCCCGTCCCGACCGCGCGCATGACGCCCCACTGGGCCATGCGGGAGGTCTGGGAGCCGGGACCGCCCAGCTGGGCCAGCAGGGCCTGGACGATCTCCTGCCAGGTGCCCTGGAGCAGGTGCCCGACGAGGGGAACCTCGCGCATCCACCCGGGAGGCGCGGGGATCGTCCAGGTGTCCGGACGGGACACCACGGCCACGATGGTGCGCAGGGTGGGGAGAAGGGCGACGGTGGCGAGGACGACCGGAGCGACCACCAGCACGAGCAGGACCAGGACCGAGAGCGTTGCCGCCAACGACGGATGTCCCCCGGTTCGCAGGAGGAACCATCGATGGAGGGGCCAGATCGTGACCGACATGAACAGCGACCAGAGCAGGATGGTCCCGAAGGGCGCCAGGATGGCGAACGCCGTGGCCAGCAACGCCGCGACGAGCGCCAGCGCGAGCACGCGCTCGAAGAGTCCACGCCCTGCTTGGGGCGGCCGGGATGCGTCCACCGATACCCCATACCCTCCCGCGCACCACCGGAGCAACGGGCTGCTATGGTTTCCCCATGGCCAGTCCCCGCGACAAGACCGCCTACTTCGTCCGTCCCCCCACCGCGGTCCTCACCCGGGGCTTCGATCCGCGCCTCTCGGTGGGCTCCGCTCGCCCCGCCGTCTTCCGATCGTCTACCTACGTCTTCTCGAGCCCCGAGGCCGCCGAGCGGGCCTTCGAGATCGCGCTCGGCAAGGCCAGGCCCGCGGAGGGGGAGAGCGTGGACCTCATCTACTCCCGCCTCTCCCACCCCAACGCCGAGATCACCGAGGACCACCTCGTGCCGCTCGAGAAGGGCGCCGAGTCGGCGGCGGTCTTCAACTCCGGCATGGCCGCCATCTCCACGGTCTTCCTCACCTTCTGCCAGCCCGGGTCGAGCTTCGTGTACACCGTGCCCCTCTACGGGGGGACGCAGCACCTCATCCACCAGCTCCTCGAGCCCATGGGCATGAAGGGGATCCCGGTGACGGCGGGGGACGGACCGGCCATCGCACGGGCCATCGCCTCGGCCAGGAGCCTCCGGCTCGTCCTCATCGAGACCCCGGCCAATCCCACCCTGGTCATGACCGACGTCGCGGCCGCATCGGCGGCGGCGCGGGAACACCCCGACCGGCCGGTGGTGGCGGTGGACAACACCTTCATGGGCCCCACCTTCCAGCACCCGCTCGAGCTCGGCGCGGACCTCTCCGTCTACTCGGCCACCAAGTACCTGGGCGGCTTCAGCGACATGCTGGGCGGCGTGATCATCGGCCGCGACGTGGAGCTGCTGGCCCGGCTGCGGGGCACCCGCGCCATCCTGGGGAACATCCTCCAGCCCGACGAGGCCTGGATGCTCGACGGGCGTCTCCCCACGGTGGGGCTGCGCATGAACCGGCAGTCGAAGAACGCCCAGCGCATCGCCGAGGCGCTGCGGGGCCACCCCAGGCTCCGCCGGGTGATCTACCCGTCGCTCCTCACCGACCCGGACCAGATCCGCATCCGCGACGCGCAGTGCAGCTATCCCGGCGGGATCTTCTCGATCCAGCTGGAGGGCGGCAAGCGCGCCGCCTTCGACTTCCTCCGCCGGCTGCGCATCGCCAAGAACGCGGTCAGCCTGGGCGGCGTGGAGACGCTGGTCTGCCATCCGGCCACCACCACCCACTCCGAGATGTCCGACGAGGAGCTCTCCCGGTACGGCGTGGCCGACGACCTGGTGCGCATCTCGGTGGGCATCGAGCACTGTCGCGACCTGCTCGCCGAGTTCCTGTCCGCCCTCGACGGAGCGTGAAGCCCGGTCAGCCGGACCCGGCGCGCGAGGCGACCGCGCGGGCTAGCTCCACCACCGAGAGCGGCGAGCACCCCTCCGCCTTGTTGTTCACGATGACGAGCCCCTCCTTGCCGGCGCGCACCGCGCGGAGCAGCAGGTCGGCGATGGAGGCCCGGCTCCCGGGGTCCGGCGCGGCCAGCCGATCGAACGGGGAGTAGAGGTCGCGGGCCTCCTCGTACCCCCGCCCGTGGCCGAGCATCCAGCGCACCACGAGCCCGGGTTGCCGCTCCACCGGAGCGGTGGCGGCCTGGACCTCCAGCGAGGGCATCGAGGGGTGCACCGTGAACCCGTGGGCGGCGCCGGCGCCGGCCAGCGCGGCCGCGTAGTCCGGCCGGAGGAGCCCGGCGTCGCGGATCTCCACCGCGTAGCGGGGACCTCGCGGCAGCGCCCCGAGGAAGGCGGACAGGCGCGCGGCGAAGCGGGACGGATCCCGCGTCTCGGCGCGGGGCAGGGGCGGGAACTGGAAGAGCAGGACGCCGAGACGGTCGCCCAGTCCCTCCACCGCCGGCGCCACCACCACGTCCCGCGCGAAGGCAGCGTCGAGGAAGCGGGGGTTCTCGCGCGGAGCCCCGCGGGCCGGCCCGTCGCGCAGGACCGGGAAGGTGCACAGCTGCGAGGCCTTCACCAGGAAGCGGAAGCCCTCCGGCACCTGGGCCGCGTGCAGCGCGAAGACGTCCGCGGAGACGGGCGCGTAGAAGGTGCGGTCGATCCCGGCCGCGCGCAGGAGCGGGTTCCTGGCGTAGGCCGGCAGCCCGTCGCGGGAGAGCACGTCGGCGGCATGGCGACCGGCACAGACCAGCCCCGCCCATCCCGGGAAGGACCAGGAGGAGGTGCCCATGCGGATCCGCCCGGGAAGCCGACCCGCCAGGTCAATCACTTCTGGTGAAACCGGAGCGGCGGAGACCCCCGGCGCCCCGGCTGCGCCGAACAGGCCGAGCTGCGCCTCCCGCGGATCCTCGCTTCCTCGACGACGACGGGTCATCGGAATTTCCTAAGAGAAGCGTGCCATCCGCGCCCCGAAGGGGGTGAAAATAGTGAAATCACGTCCCGTGAATGAGCGTCCACGTGGCCCGATCAAG
>DAIEMM010000104.1 GCA_027349605.1 Anaeromyxobacteraceae bacterium | reverse complement strand
AGCCCGGCGAGCTTCTCGTTCACCCGGACGTCGTCCGGGGTGAGCTTGGCGATCTGCTTGTAGACCGCCACCGCCTTGAGGAAGAAGCCCTGCTCGCCGTAGATCTCGGCGACCTGGTTGAAGACCACGGCCGCGGCGCCGCTGTCGCCCTTCTTCTGGTGGATCTCCCCGACCTTGAGGAGCGTGCGGACTTCCCGGCGGTCCTCGGCGAGGATCTTGTCGTAGGCCTTGAGGGCCTTGTCGTACTGCCCCTTCTGAACGAACCGGGTCGCCTCGGCGACGATCTTGTTCTTGTCGACCGCCATCGAAGGGATCGGTTCGCGCCGGGGCTAGCCGACGACTCCCCGGCTGGGGGTGAAGGCGACCCGGAACGGGAGGCGTCGGAGCCTAGCGAAAGGGTCGGCTCGGGTCAAGGGACCAGGATATCCAGGATCGCGGAATCCCAATTGATTTTTCGATTATCCACCATCGGAACGGGCGGCCGCCTCGGCTCCGGCCGACATGATCTGGTCGACGATCCGGGTGTCGTAACGCCCGGTGAGGAACCCCTGGTGCTCGAGGACGCGCCGGTGGAAGGGGATGTTGGTCTTGATGCCCTCGATGACGTACTCCTCGAGCGCGCGACGCATGCGGCTGATGGCCACCTCGCGCTTGTCGCCCCAGCAGATGAGCTTGGCGACGAGCGAGTCGTAGTACGGCTGCACCCGGTAGTCCTCGTAGGCCATCGTGTCGACCCGCACCCCGTATCCTCCGGGCTGGTGGTAGCCGGTGATGGTCCCGGGAGACGGCGCGAAGGTGCGCGGGTCCTCCGCGTTGACGCGGCACTCGATGGCGTGGAAGCGCGGCACCACCGACTCCTGGGTGCGCTCCAGGGGATCGCCGTTGGCGAGCTTGATCTGGAGCCGCACCAGGTCGAGGCCGTAGACCTGCTCGGTCACCGGGTGCTCCACCTGGATGCGGGTGTTCATCTCAATGAAGTAGTAGTTCCCCTTCTCGTCGAGGAGGAACTCGATGGTGCCGACGTTGTTGTAGCCGATGCCGCGCATGGCCTTGAGGGCCACCTCGCCCATCTCCCGGCGCAGTTCCGGGGAGACGGCCGGGCTGGGAGCCTCCTCGATCATCTTCTGGTGCCGCCGCTGCACCGAGCACTCGCGCTCGCCCAGGTGGATGATGTTGCCGTGCTAGTCGGCCACCATCTGGAGCTCGATGTGGCGGGGCTCCTCGACGTAGCGCTCCAGGTACATGGACCCGTCGCCGAAGGCGGCCAGCGCCTCGGTGCTGGCACCGTCGAACGCCTTGCGCACGTCGGAGGCCTCGCGGACGATCTTCATCCCCCGTCCGCCGCCCCCGGCGGCGGCCTTGAGGATGACCGGGAAGCCGATCTGCCTGGCGATCCTCTCGGCCTCCTCGCCGTCGCGGAGCACGCCGCGCGCTCCCGGAAGGAGCGGCAGTCCGGCCTTCTCCATGGCCTCGCGCGCCGCCACCTTGTTGCCCATGAGCCGGAGCATCTCGGAGCGGGGGCCGATGAACTTGAGGCCCAGCTTCTCGCAGAGCTCGGCGAAGGCGGGGTTCTCGGAGAGGAATCCGTACCCGGGGTGGATGGCGTCGGCGCCGGTGACCTCGGCCGCGGAGAGCAGCGCGCGGGTGTCGAGGTAGCTGAGCTTCGACTGCGGCGGGCCGATGCACACGGCCTCGTCGGCGAACCGGACGTGCAGGGAGTCCGCGTCGGCGGTGGAGTGGACGGCCACCGTGCCGATGCCCAGCTCCCGGCAGGCGCGGATCACGCGCAGCGCGATCTCGCCGCGGTTGGCGATGAGCACCTTCTTGAACATGGTGCCCCCTAGGCCGATTCGATGCGGAAGAGCTTCTCGCCGAACTCCACCGGGGTCGCGTTGAGGACCAGGATCTCGGCGATCTTGCCCTCCACCTCGGCCTCGATCTCGTTCATCAGCTTCATCGCCTCGACGATGCAGAGGACCTGCCCCTTCTTCACGATCGAGCCCACGTCGACGAAGGGAGGCGAGTCGGGCGACGGGGCCCGGTAGAAGGTGCCGACGAACGGCGAGGTGACCAGGTGGCCGGGCTTCTCCGGGGCCTTCTCGGGAGCCTTGGCGGGCGCGGCGGACGGAGGCGCGGCGGCGGGGACGGGGGCGGCCACCGGGGCCGCCGGCGCGACCGCGGCCTGCGCCGGGGAGGAGACCACGTTCACCGGGGCCGGGCCCCGGCGGATGACGACCTTCTCGCCGCCCCGGGTCCACACCAGCGTGCGGACGTCGCTTCCCTCCAGCGAGTCCACGAGCCTGGTCACGTCACCGAGGGTGAAGCCGCCCGTGGCCTGCTCCTTGCCGCCGTCCGCCTTCTTGCTCGCCATTGTGCCTCCTGCTCGGGGGGGAATGGGCCGGGCTAGCCGGCCACGCGGGTGAGGTACTCGCCGGTCCGGGTGTCGATGCGGAGGATCTCGCCCTCGTTGATGAAGAGCGGGACCTTGACCATGTACCCGGTCTCGAGCACGGCCGGCTTGGTGGCGCCGGAGACGGTGTCGCCGCGGACTCCCGGGTCGCACTTGACCACGCGGAGGTCCATGGCGTTCGGGATCTCGATGCCGATCGCCTTGCCGTTGTAGAAGAGGACCTGGGTGGTGGTGTTGTCCTTGATGAAGTTCTTGGCGTCCGCCATCTGCTCTTCGGTCAGGAACGTCTGCTCGTAGTTCTTGTTGTCCATGAAGTTGTAGTGGTCGCCTTCCTTGTAGAGGTACTGCATCTCCTTCTCCTCCAGGTCGGGCTTGCCCACCACGTCTCCGGACTTGAACGTCCTGTCGATGGTCCGCCCGGAGAGCAGGTTCTTGATGCGGGTCCGCACGAAGGCGCTGCCCTTGCCGGGCTTCACGTGCTGGAACTCCACGATCTCCCAGGGCTCCTTGTCGATCTCGATCTTGAGCCCCCGCCGGAAGGCGCTGGTGTCGAGTGTGTCTCCCATGTCCGTTTGCTCCTCTTATGCTGCGTTCGGGTCGGCCGCCCGCGATGCGGGCAGGCGGGGCGGCGCCTAAAGCTCGGCGAGCACCCGGGGCGCCGTGACCCGGAGGAGGTACCGGGCCTTGCCCTGGTTCCCTCCCGGCTGGAGCGCCACCACCATGAAGTATTCGGGCGAGACGAGACGGCCGATGGTCAGGAGCTTGTCGGTCCCGACGCTGAACTCGGAGAGCCCTCCGGCCTGGTGGGCCTCTGCGGCCTCGCGAGCCGTGCGAAGGATCCCCGTCATCTCGACCATCATCGACTGGACGTCGACTCCGGCCTCCGCCTGGACGTGGCTGTCCACCTCGATGCCGTCCATGCCCATGAGCGAGCAGGCGATGGCGCCGTCGACGCCCCTGCAGATCTCCTGCAAGTGCTCCCGGAAGCCCATGCCGGCCACGCCCTTCTCTAGGAAAAACGCCCGTGGTTTCGGGCGCTGGCTCGACGAGCCGCGGCTTTTGTAGCCCTGCCCTGCCCTGCCGTCAAGGCGGGGCGCGGCAGGGCCGGGTCCGGACGAGGATGCCTGGCGGTTCGTTACAGCGGAATGGCCTCGCAGAGAATCGAGGCGCTCTGGCCGGGAGAGGTGGCCCCGGGTGCGGCCGGAGGGCAGGAGCCGGCGAAGACCTGACCGGACGGGCAGAAGTTGGCGTCGAGGCACCCGGCGCAGACCTCCACCGGGACCTGGAACCATGCCGTCGTGAAGGAATCCTGCGACCCCAGGATCCCGTGTCCCCGGACGCTGACGACCAGGCTCAGCGTTGCAGCTCCGGGCGGGACGAGGGCCCCGAAGTACGCCACCGGGATGAGCCGCAGCAGTGCGCCGGAGGAGCCCGCCGCGGGCACGGTGACGGAGTCCGCGACGGTCCAGGGCTCGACCGTCGCGCCGGAGTACTTCATCTCGAATGACTGGATGAAGGCGTCGTTGGTGTTGACGCGGCCGTCGGCAGTGCTCGAGTTGTCCACGAGCTGGTTGTCGATCTGGACCGGGAGCCGGAAGTCGAGCTGGGCGGTGGTCACGTCGAGCACCGGCGTCCCGGCGAAGACCGCATCGCACGTGGCGGGATAGAGGCACGCTCCGGTGGTCGCGTCCGGAGCCGGGGGTGCGCAGATTGCGTAGATGCCCACTCCACTGAATTCCGCCGAGCAGGCCGAGAGCCCGAGCGCGGCGGCGGCGGCGGCGAGTGTCCGGATCTTCATGGCCGTCTCCTAGTTCGCCACCGGCGTGGGGCCGCCCATCATGGACTGACGGTTCAGCACCCGCGGTGTGATGAAGATGAGCAGCTCGGTGTGGGCGTCGTCCTCCGTCTTCGACTTGAAGAAGAAGCCGAGGATGGGGATGTCGCCGAGGAACGGGATCGACTGCGTGGAGCTCGCGGTCGCGCGGGTGTAGATGCCGCCGATGACGGTGGTGTCGCCGTCCTTCACGAGCACGGTGGTCTCCGCCTGGCGCTTGGTGATCGAGGGCTGGCCGTTCGCGCCCGTGAGGCTCGGGTCGGGCTTGTTGTTGGTGGCCTTGATCTTCATGAGGATCGAGCCGTCGGCGGTGACGTGGGGCGTCACCTTGAGCTCGAGCAGCGCCTCGACGAAGGTGGTGTTCACGCCGGAGGCCGAGACCTGCGAGAACGGGATCGACTGGCCCTGCGAGATGGTGGCTTCCTTGTTGTCGAGCGTCGCGACCTTGGGAGCCGAGATGGTCTTGAGCAGGCCCTTGCGCTCGAGCGCGGTGAGCCGGAGGTTCAGGTTGAAGGCGCCGTTCGCCGACCCGAAGACGAGCCCGATGCCGCCGCCGGCGCCCTGGCCGATCGCTGCAGGCAGGTTGACGGCGTAGTTGGGCGTGGCCTGGTTGCCCTGATTGGGCGCCTGCCCTGCGGCGCCGGCGCCGGTCATGGTGTTGGGGAAGGAGACCGGGAGCCCATTGCCGGTGGCCGGGCTGAAGCCGAAGTTGCCGCCCCACTGCACGCCCAGCGACTGGGCGAAGTTGGTGGCGGCCTCGACGATGCGGCTCTCGATGAGGACGCCCGGGGTCTCGGTGTCGAGATTGCGGACCAGCCCTTCCGCCCGGGCCAGCGCCTCCTGGGTGTCCTTGACGATGAGCACGTTGGTCCGCTCGTCGATGGTGACGGTGCCGCGGTCGGTGAGGACGTCCTTCACCTGGCGCGAGAGATCGGCGGCGGTGGAGAAGTTCACCGGGATGATCCGCACCTTGAGGGGCATGAGGACCTGGCGGTTCTTCTGCGCCTCGAGCTTGGCCGCCTCCTCCTTGGCGATGGCCTCGAACTTGGCCACCCGGATGACGTTGCCGACCTCCTGCTTCCCGAGTCCCTTGGCCTGGAGAACGATGTCGAGGGCCTGATCCCACGGGACGTTGCGGAGGGAAACGGTGATCTTGCCGGTCACGTCGTCGGCGACCACCATGTTCTTCTTCGACACGTCGGCGAGGAGCCGCAGCAGGTTCCGGACGTCGATGTCGTGGAACTCGAGGGTGATGCGCTGGCCGGTGTACTGCTTCTGCCCGGGCGCGCCGAGCAGCGCGTAGTCGGGGGCGGCGCCGCCGAAGCCGGCCGCCTGCGCGGTGACGTTGGCCGGGACCTCGGGGGCCTCCTCGGCGGCGCGTCGCTCGGTCGAGCCGGACACGACGGTCCAGACGAGACCCTTGGCCGTCTCGACGACGTGGTCGCTGGCGTCGCCGCGGAGCGTGAGCACGACCCGCACCTTGCCCGACGGCTGGTTGAAGGACGAGACCATGAGCAGCGGCCCGGAAACGCCGCTCGTGTCGATCGAGCGCTCCAGCCGCTTCGGCAGCTTCGCGCCCTCGAGGGTGAGGACCATCGTGTGGGGATCGGGGCGGGAGACCGCGTGCTCCACGCGGCCGGAGACCTCGATGCGGGCGGTGGCGCCCGACTGGGTGACCTTGAGGTCCTGGATGGGGGCGAGGGCCGGAGACGCGGCCGTGGGTGCGGGCGTGGCCGCGGCCACGACGGGCGCGGCGGCAGACGGGGAAGCCTGGGGCGCCGCGGACGCCGCGACGGCCGCGGCGGTGCGGATCGACAGCCCGTGGCCGGTGCGCGTCACCTGGACACCGTTCACGTCGTCCGCTGCATCGAGCACGACACGGACCTTGCCGTCGCCGCGCCCGAAGCGGACCTGCGTGAAGCCCGCGCCGGCCGTCACGGCCTTCGTCGGGGCCTTCTGGATGCCCTGGATGTCGATGGCGACCCGCGGCGGGTTCCGGAGCTCGATGACCTCGAAGACGCCCACCGTGCCGTTCGTCTGGACGACCACCCGGTCGCCGTCCACCCTCACCCCGGTGACGGCGGTCGCGGAGGTCTCCGGGACGGACTCGTCGACGTGCCGGAGCACGACGTTGTCGTCAGCCGGGGACGCTCTCGTGGCCGGAAGGGCCCTGGGAGCCTCGACCACGGCTGCGGGAGGGACCACGGGGGCAGCTTCCTGGACCGGGGCCGGCTCTGCGGCGGTGAGCGCCGCGGGCGCGGCAACGCCGGGGATCACCCGTACGCGGACCGTCTCGCCCTGGGGGGCGACCTCGTAACGTGCGGCGGCGTCGAGGGCGATGACCACCCGCCCGACGCTGGTCTTCTCGTCCTGGTACTGGGCCGTGCTCACCGAGGCGACGCCTCCGCGATCGACCGGGATGGGCGACGCCACGCCCGAGACGTCTCCGCCCGAGACGTCCACCACCAGGCGCGGCGGGTCCTGGAGCTTGAACACCGTGTAGCTGGGCGCGCGGGTGGCCCGGATCTCCACCTCCACGGCCCCGTCGCGATCGGCGACCTCGACGGCGCGGACGACGTTGGGGACGGGAGGCGCCGCGCCCCCCGGGTCGGGCCATGCGAGCAGCCCGGCGAGGGCGATTCCGGCGA
>DAIEMM010000082.1 GCA_027349605.1 Anaeromyxobacteraceae bacterium | reverse complement strand
GGGGTCGGGGTCGGCGAGCATGGAGGGAAGGGCCTCGAGCGAGCGGGCTCCCCCCCTCGCGCCCAGGGCCGTGGCCGCCGCAGCGCGCACGAGCGGATGGGGGTCCTGCTGCGCCGCGAGCAGGGCGGCGAGCTGCGAGGCGTCGTCGGGGTCGGAAAGCCGCGCGACCGCGGCGGCCCGGCGCCCCGGGTCGGTGGAGACGAGGTCGCCGGCTCCGGGCCGGCAGGCCGCCAGCGCCGTCAGGAGCAGCGCAGCGGCGAACCGCTTCACCGCTTCCTGCCTCCTCCGCCGCGTCCACGAGGCGCGGGGCGCTGGCGGCGGTCCTTCGCCGCGCGCTCGGGCCTGGGCTCGCGTTCCGGCTTCGGCTCGCGCAGGGGGCGAGGCTCGGGTGCGCCGTGGCCGTGTCGCCGGGCCGCGCGCGGAAGCGCGAGCGGTGTCGCGTCCGGCTTCCCGCCCTTCGACAGGCCGGCCGATCGACGAAGGGTCTCGACCTCCTCGGGACGGAGCTCGCGGGTGTGACCGGGCCGGATGCCGGCCACGCTCACCCCGCCGAACTCGGGCCGGAAGAGGCGGAGGACGTCGAGTCCCACCGACTCGCAGAGCCGCTTCACGAGGTGACGGCGCCCCTCCCCGACCACCACCCGGATCCACGAGTTCTTCTCCACCCGCTCGTGGAAGGAGGCCTCGAGGGCCTGTGCCGGACCGTCCTCGAGCCGGACGCCCGCCAGCATGCGGTCGAGCGCCCCGTGCGGCGGGTCGCCCTTCACCTTGACCAGGTAGGTCCGCCGGTGGCCGTAACGGGGGTGGGCGAGCCGGTTGGCGAGGTCGCCGTCGGTGGTGAAGAGCAGCGCTCCCTCCGCATCCCAGTCGAGCCGGCCGACCGGGAAGACCCTTTCCTTCACCCCGCCCAGGTACTGGGCCACGGTGGGGCGTCCCTGGGGATCGGAGAGGGTCGTGACGCATCCCGGCGGCTTGTAGAGGAGGATGTAGCTGGCGCGCTCGTGCACCTCGACGGGCTTGCCGTCCACCACCACCAGGTCCGCGCCCGGGTCGACGCGGGTTCCCATCTCGGTCACCACCTTGCCGTTCACGGAGACGCGCCCGGCGGCGACGAGCTCCTCGGCCTTGCGCCGGGAGGCGATCCCGGCCCCGGCGAGGAACTTCTGGAGCCGCTCGCTCATGGCTGGCCTTCCCCGCCGCCCTCGGGCGGGGGCTCCGGGTCGAGGACCGACTTCACCGAGCGGGTGCTGGAGTCGGCGCGGTCGATGGCCCGCTCCAGCTCCTCCAGGGCGGCGTCGCCCTCCTCGCGGCCCTTCTCCAGGGCGGCACGCAGGTTGGGATCGGCCAGCTCGGCGACGAGCCCCTGGAGGTTCGGGACCTCCGCGGGCGCCTCCTTCTCCACGATCTCCCGGTGCTCCTCGGAGAGCTCGTGGAACTCCCGCAGGGTGGGGAGGGAGGCGAGGTCCTTCAGGGCGAAGAACTCGAGGAACTCGCGGGTGGTGCCGTACAGGATGGGACGGCCCGGCTCCTCCTTCTTGCCGAGGATCTTGAGGAGCCGCCGCTCCAGGAGCGCCTTCATCACCGCGCCGGAGTCCACGCCCCGGATCTCCTCCACCTCGGGGCGGGTCACCGGCTGCCGGTAGGCCACGATGGCGAGCGTCTCCAGCGCGGCGCGGGTGAGCCGCTGCGGCTTCACCCGGAGAAAACGGCGGGCGAAGTCCGAGGCGTCGGGCGAGGTGCGCAGCTGCCAGCCGCCGGCCACCTCGTGGAGCACGATCCCCGAGATCCCCTCGCGGAAGCTGCCGGAGATCTCGTCGAGGGCCTTGCGGACGCGCGCCGGCTCGAGGCCGGTGGAGAGCCGGACATCCTCCACCGAGAGCGGTTTCTCGTAGAGGAAGAGGAGCGCCTCGACGATGGCGCGCACCTTCTCCGGGGAGAGCTTGCGCGCCTGCGCCGCGAGCTTCTCGAAGGGCTCCTCCCGCTCGGCGGTCCCCTCCGGCACCTCGATGGCGGCCGGCTCCACCTCGTCGAGGGACGGGTCGGCCTTGGCTTCCTCGGCCGCCTGGAGAGCCTGCAGTTCCTCGGCGGTGGGGCCGGGCCCCTGGTTCTCGCTCATCGGTACTCCTCCAGCCCTTCCGTTCCCGGCGTCCCGTCGCCCAGCGTGTCCCGCGCCTCGACCAGGATCTCCCCGTCCGCGCCGTCCCCGCCGGCCGGGGCCTGGACCACCCGCAGCAGGCGCAGCTTGGCCATCTCGAGGATGGCCAGGAAGGCGGAGATGATGCCGGAACGTCCGCTCCCTCCGGCCGCGAGCAGCAACTCGACGAAGCCGACCCTCCGGCGAAGCCGCAGGACCTCGGCGACGCGGCTGATGGCGTCGGTGATGGAGAGCCGGTCGACCTCAACCTCGTGCCGGGCCTCGGGCGTGACGTTGGCGAGCGCCTTGTCGAGGGCCTCGATGAGCTGGAAGACCGAGACCTCGGCCAGCCCTTCCGGCCCGTCGGGCTGGGGCAGGCGGGCCACCCGTACACGGCGCGTGAATACGTCCCGGTCGAGGATGTCGTGCCGTCCCAGCTCCTCGGCGGCGGCCCGGTACTTCTGGTATTCGAGCAGCCTCCGCAACAGCTCGGCCCGGGGGTCGCCCTGCTCCTCGGCCGGGTCGGCGTCGTCGGCGACCTCGGTGCGCGGGAGCAGGAGCTTCGACTTCACCAGCATGAGCTGGGCCGCCATGTGGAGGAACTCCCCGGCGACGTCGATGTCCAGCTCCTCCATCGTCTTCAGGGCGGCCAGGTAGGCCTCGGTGATGCGGGCGATGGGGATGTCGAGCACGTCGACCTGGTGCTCCTGCACGAGGTGGAGGAGCAGGTCGAGCGGCCCCTCGAAGGGAGGCTCCCCGGGGCGAACGGGCGGCAGGCGGACGCGGAACGCCTGGGGCGTCGGTGCGTCGGCCGGGGAAGGGCCCGGGGTGGCCGGGTCGGGGGTCATGGGGTCGCCGGCCCGGATCCTACAGGTTCTGGTCCAGGTGCATGGCGGTGCGGACCTGCTCCATCGTCCGCTGGGCCTCGGCGCGGGCCCGGGCCGTCCCGTCGCGGACCACGTCGCGCACGAAGTCGGGCCGGGCGAGCAGCGTCTCGCGCTGCTCGCGGAGGCGCTCCTGGTCTGGGACCAGCCGCTCGAGCAGCTTCTTCTTGCAGTCGACGCAACCGATCCCGGCGGTCCGGCAGTTCTCGTTCACCCAGCCCTGGGTCTCCGGCGTGCTGTAGATCCGGTGCAGGTAGTAGATGCCGCAGACCTCGGGGTTGCCCGGGTCCTGGCGCCGCTTGCGGGCCGGGTCGGTCACCGCCCCCATGATCTTCTTCGTGGTGGTCTCGGCCGGCTCCCCCAGCTCGATGGCGTTGCCGTAGCTCTTCGACATCTTGCGCCCGTCGATGCCCACCACCTTGGCCGCCTCGGTGAGCAGCGGCCGGGGCTCGGGGAAGACCTCCCCGTAGTGGAAGTTGAACTTGCGGGCGATCTCGCGGGTCAGCTCAAGGTGGGTGACCTGGTCGGCTCCCACCGGGACCAGGGTGGCCTTGTAGAGGATGATGTCCGCGGCCATGAGGACCGGATAGCCCAGGAAGCCGTAGAGCGACAGGTCGCGGTCGGTGATCTGCGCGCGCATCTCCTTGTACGAAGGGGGGCGCTCCAGCCAGCCGATGGGCGTGATCATGCCGAGCAGCAGGAAGTGCTCGGCGTGCTCCTTCACCTGGCTCTGGATGAAGAGCACGGTCCTGGCCGGGTCGATCCCGGCGGCCAGGAAGTCCACGAACATCTCGAACTCGGACTGCTTCAGCTTGTCGG
>DAIEMM010000027.1 GCA_027349605.1 Anaeromyxobacteraceae bacterium | reverse complement strand
CCGGGACGGCCCGCCGGGTGACGCGGCCGGAGTGGGCCACGATGCCGCGGAGCATCTCCGGGCGCGCGAGCGCACAGGCGTTTGCCATGGAGGCCCCCTGGCTGAACCCGACCAGCCAGACGCGCGACGGGTCGGCGCCGTGGGCCAGCGCCGCCTCTCCGACGAGCCGCAGGATGGCGCCCCGGCTCTCGACCACCTGCTGGAAGTCGATGCGCGGGGGGAACTCGCTCCAGTCGATGTCGAACCAGGAGTAGCCCATGGGCTGCGCCTCGCGCGGCGCGCGGGCCGAGACCACGAGGAGGCGGGGGTCGAGAAATGGGGCCAGGCCGAAGAGGTCCTGCTCGTCGGCGCCCAGGCCGTGGAGCAGGATCGCCATCGGCGGCCGGCCGGACGGCTCGCCGGGGGGGCGGACGACGTGCTCGAGGGTCACGGGATCACGCGCAGTGGCGAACGCTTCCCGGTCGCGGGCGCCTTCGCCGCGGGGAGCCGCCGGCCGGCGCGCCGCGCCTCGCGGGCCACCACCCGGCCCACCAGGTCGTAGTCGCCGGCCTCGGTGATCTCCACGGTGACGATCTCGCCCGGGTAGGCGACCTTCTCGCCGGGGACGGCGAACTCGTTGATGTAGGTGACTCCGTCGATCTCCGGCGCCTGCCGGGAGTGGCGACCCACGAGCAGGTGGTCGGTGCCCTCGGCCTTGCCCTCGACGAGCACCTCGATCCGCTGCCCGACGAGCGCCTCCTGCTCGGCCCGGGAGATGCGCTGCTGGATCGCCATGATCTTCCGTTGCCGCGCCTTCTTCACCCGCTCCGGGATCTGGCCGTCCATCTCCGCCGCCGCGGTGCCCTCCTCCTGCGAGTAGGTGAAGACCCCCAGCCGCTCGAAGCGCTGCTCGCGCACGAAGCCGAGCAGGTCCTCGAAGTCCTCCTCGGTCTCGCCGGGCAGCCCCACGATGAGGGCGGTGCGGAGCGCGATGCCCGGCACGCGGTGGCGCAGCCTGGCGAGGAGCGCGCGCAGGAACTTCACGTCCCGCCCGCGCTTCATGGAGCGGAGCAGCCGGTCGGAGGAGTGCTGCAGCGGCATGTCCACGTACTTGGCGATCTTGGGCTCCCCGGCGATGACCTCGACGAGCGCGTCGGGGAAGTCGCGCGGGTAGGCGTAGTGGAGCCGGATCCAGCGGATGCCCGCGACCTTGCAGAGCTCGGGGAGCAGGTGGTGGAGCCGGACCTTGCCGGGGAGGTCCTGGCCGTAGGCGGTGAGGTCCTGGGCCACGATCGACAGCTCGACCACGCCCTGGGCGGCCAGCCCCTCGGCCTCGGCCACCACGTCCTGCACGGTGCGGGAGCGCTGCGGGCCGCGCAGCGTGGGGATGATGCAGAAGGCGCAGGCGTTGTCGCAGCCCTCGGCGATCTTCAGATACGCCGTGTGGCGGGCCAGCGAGTTCACCCGGGGCGTCGAGGCGGAGTGGACGAAGTCGGGGTCGGGGACGACGACCCTCCGGGCCTGCGCGTCGGAGACGATCGAGGCGATGTCGGCGTAGGCGCCGGTGCCCACGAAGTGGTCGACTTCGGGCATCTCCCGGGCCATCTCGTCGGGTTAGCGCTGGGTCAGGCAGCCGGCCACCACCAGCTTCTTGCAGCGCCCCTCCTCCTTCATGCGGGAGAGCTCGAGGATGGCCTGGACCGACTCCTCCTTGGCGCTCTCGATGAAGCCGCAGGTGTTGACCACGATGACGTCGGCGCGGGCCGGGTCCTGCACCAGGCGGTAGCCGGCCTGGGTGAGGGTGCCGAGCATGATCTCGCTGTCCACCCGGTTCTTCGGGCAGCCGAGCGTGTGCATGTAGACGGGGGTGGACATGGACGGGGGCGGCGGCGATCTAACCCGCCGGGGTGGGGGTGCGCAACGCGCCCCTCGTCACCGCTTCTCGACCGGGGCCGGGAGCGTGCTCACGATGGGGACGCCCATGGGGCCGACCGGGATGTAGATGACCGAGTGGTTGGGGCTCCCCACCATGGCCTTCTGCGCCTCGATGGCCTCGTGCTGCACGTAGAGCGGGGTGAGCCGCTGCTGGATGATCTGGGTGGCCCGGGCGATGCCCTCGGCCTCGACGATGCGCCGCTCGGCGTCCTTGCGCGCGATCTCCACCTGGGTGGCCCGGGTCTCGAGATCCTGCGAGACGGCCAGCTTGTTCGAGACCGCCTGGGAGACCACGGCGGGGTACTGGAGGTTCCCCACCACCACGTTCATGATCTCGAACGGGGAGTCCTTGGTCTTCTCCTGGGCCCAGAGGGTGAGCTCGTTGCTGATCCGGCCGATGTTCTCGTTGAGCGGGAAGGCGTCGTAGTGGGCCACCGCCTCCCGGATCTGGGTGCGGAGCGGCTCCTTCAGGTAGTTCGCGAACGCCACCTGCACCTGGTTCGGCCCCTGGCCGATGGTGGTGTACCGCTCCACGAAGTCCTTCACCCGGTCGCCGCGCACCCGGAAGATGGTGTGCGCGCGGAAGGAGACCATCAGCTTGTCCTTCGAGAGCACGGCGTTCTCGCCGGAGAAGTCCTCCTCGTAGCTGAAGGGCGTGACCGAGACGTTCATCACGCTCACCAGCCAGGAGAGGCCGTAGCTGGTGGGGCCGGTCTGGAGCCCGACGTAGCTCGCCTTGCCCACGATGGCGCCGCGCGTGAGGTAGCCCACGTAGCCGGCGGGGGTTCCCGGGTTCTTGCAGGCGGTGAGCCCGAGAAGCGAGGCGACGGCGACGACGAGAGGAGCTCGCATGTGGATGGACCTCATTCGCGGAAGTTCTGGAACTGGATGGGGATGCCCAGGTTGCCGCCCCGGACGAGGGCCATGGCCTCCTGGAGGTCGTCCCGCTTCTTGCCGGTGACGCGCACCGCCTCGCCCTGGATGGCGGCCTGGACCTTCAGCCCGGAGCCCTTCACCAGGGCCACGATCCTCTTCGCGTCCTCCTGCTTCAGCCCGCGCCGGAGCTTCACGAGCCGCTTCACGTGCCCGCCGGCGGCCGGCTCGATCTTCTGCGGGTCGAGCCCCTCGAGCGGGACGCCGCGCTTGGCGAACTTCTCCATGAGCACGGTGTAGGCGGCGTCGATGCGCCCGTCGCTGTTGGCCTTGAGGAGGATCGAGCCGTCCTCCTGCCGCGCCAGCTCGGTCGAGGTCCCCTTGAAGTCGAATCGCTGCGCGATCTCCTTCTTCGCCTGGAGGAAGGCGTTCTCCACCTCCATCATGTCCAGGTCGCTCACCGCGTCGAAGCTCGGCATTCCCGTGAAACCTCCCGGCGCGTCGCGCCGCTTCTCAGACCTCCAGGACCACCACCTGGACCGCCGGGCGCCTGCCGGCCTCGCGCCGGAACCAGCGCCGCACCGCGAGCCCGGCCTCCCGCTCCAGGGCCGCCAGGTCCCGCTCCGCCGCCGGCAGCGCGAGGAGCGCCCGCGACACCTCGAAGGCCACCTCCGCCTCGCGCCCCGCGAGCCCCGCCGCGCCGCGTCCCCGGATCTCCGGAGGCCGCACCGGTTCCCGCGTCGACCGGCCGACCACCACCGCCACCAGCACGATTCCCAGCTCGGCGAGCCCGCGCCGATCTCGTACCACGTCCTCGGAGACGACGGCGAAGCCGGCGTCGCGCGACAGGTGGACCCGCCCGGACGGGAGGCGGTCGGGGAGGCGGGCCACCCCGGCGTCGGAGAGCTCGAGCACCTCGCCGTCCACGAGCACGTGCCTCCGGTCGGCGCCGAGCCCCTCGGCGGCGGCGTGGGCGGCGTGGCGGGAGAGGTGGCGCAGCTCCCCGTGGATGGGGAGGAAGTGACCGGGGCGGCACAGGCGCAGGAGCCGCCGCTGCTCCTCCTCCTGTGCGTGCCCGGAGGCGTGCAGCGCCCGGAAGTCCTCCCAGAGCACCTCGGCCCCGCGGGCCACGAGCCCGTCCACCGTGCGGCCGATGGCCACCTCGTTGCCCGGGATGAAGCGGGAGGAGAGGAGCACCCGGTCGCCGGGGCGCACCGGAAGCCCGGCGAGCGCTCCGCGGGCGGCGCGTCCGAGCGCGCTCCGCGGCTCCCCCTGCGTGCCGGTGACCACCACGCACGTCTCCCGCGGCCGGAGGTCGCGCGCCTCCTCCGCCGTCGCGAGCTGGCCGGGAACGAGCCTCAGGTAGCCCATCTCCAGGCCCAGCCGGACGTTCTCCTCCATCGAGCGCCCCACCGGGACGAGCCGCCGTCCGAAGGCGCGCGCCACGTCGGCCACCTGCTGGATGCGGTGCAGGTGGGAGGAGAAGCAGGCCACCCAGATCCGGCCCGGAGCTCCCTCCATGGCGCCGCGCAGCGCCGGCCCCACCTCCGACTCGGACAGGGAGCTTCCCGGCCGGTCGGCGTTGGTGGAGTCGGAAAGGAGGAGGCGCACGCCCTCGCGCCCCAGGGCCTCGATGCGGGCGAGGTCGGTGCGCCGCCCGTCGAGCGGCGCCTCGTCGATCTTGAAGTCGCCGGAGTGGTAGACGACGCCCTGGGGCGTGCCGATCGCCAGCGCGCAGGCGTCGGGGATGGAGTGGGCCACCGCGACGAACTCCGCGGCGAAGGGGGAGCCGTCGCCGGGGCGGACCACGTCGCCGGCGCGCACCTCGCGGAGGTCGGCGCGCACGCCCGCCTCCTCGAGCCGGGGCCGGAGCAGCGCGAGCGCCAGCCGCGGTCCGTAGACCGGCACCGGCACGTCGCGCAGCAGGAGCGGCAGCGCCCCCAGGTGGTCCTCGTGACCGTGGGTGAGGAGGACCGCGCCCACGCGGTCGCGGCGCTCCCGCAGCCAGGAGAGGTCGGGGGAGATGGCCTCGACCCCGAAGGGCTCGGCCGGGAAGAGCAGCCCGCAGTCGACCACGGCGATCCGGTCCTCGCTCTCGATCGCCAGGCAGTTCATGCCGATCTCGCCGAGTCCGCCCAGCGCCGCGATGCGAACCGGGGAGGCCATCCGTGCAATCTACGGGGGGCCCGGGCGCGGCGCGAGCCCCCGGGTTGGTCCTGGGGTATGTTGCCCGCCGCCGTGAGCCTCCCGGACGCCATCCTCGACCCCCTCAACGAAGCCCAGCGCGAGGCCGTCCTGCACGGGGACGGCCCCCTGCTCGTCCTCGCCGGGGCCGGCTCCGGCAAGACCCGCGTCATCGTTCACCGCATCGCCCACCTGGTCCGGGAGCGGGGCGTCGCCCCCTGGCACGTGCTCGCGGTGACCTTCACCAACAAGGCGGCCGGGGAGATGCGCGAACGGCTCGCCGACCTGCTCGGGCTCGAGGGGGCCGACGCCTGGGTGCAGACCTTCCACGCCTTCGGCGCGAGGTTCCTGCGGCGGGAGGCGGCGCGGGCGGGGTTGCCGCCCTCCTTCGCCATCTACGACGACGACGACCAGAAGCGGCTGGTGAAGCGCATCCTCGGCGACATGGGCATCTCCGACGACGGCCGCTTCGGGCCCCGCGACGTGCTCTCCCGGATCGACCGCTGGAAGAACCTGGGCCATTCGCCGTCCTCGGTGCGCTTCGAGGACCACGACGTGGAGACCGAGCGGAGCCTGGAGGTCTGGCGCCGCTACGAGAAGGCGCTGGCCCGGGCGGGCGCCGTCGACTTCGGCGACCTGCTCCTGCGCCCGGCACAGCTGCTCGAGGCCGACGCGGAGCTGCGGGCCCGCTGGTCGACCCGTTTCCGCCACGTCCTCGTCGACGAGTTCCAGGACACGAACCCCGCCCAGTACCGGCTGCTGCGGCTCCTCTGCGGGGAGCGGCGGAACGTCTGCGTGGTGGGCGACGACGACCAGGCCATCTACCGCTGGCGCGGCGCCGACGTGGGGAACATCCTCGACTTCGACCAGGACTTCCCCGGCACGCGGGTCGTCAAGCTGGAGCAGAACTACCGCTCCACGGCCAACGTGCTGGCGGCGGCCCACGCCGTCATCTCCCGGGCGTCGCGCCGCCGCGAGAAGAAGCTCTGGACCACCCGCGAGGCCGGCGCGCCGCTCGCGCTGCTGGTGGCCCAGGACGAGCACGAGGAGGCCCAGCGGATCGCCTCCGCGGTGGAGGCCGAGCGCCACCGGGGCACCCGCGGCGACGAGATCGCGGTCCTCTACCGCGTGAACGCGCAGTCGCGCCCGGTGGAGGCTGCGCTGCGGGCGTCGCGGGTCCCCTACGTGATCGTCCGCGGCACGAGCTTCTACGAGCGGGCCGAGGTGCGCGACGCGGCGGCCTGGCTGCGCCTCGCGCTCAACCCCGCCTCCGACCTCGACTTCCTGCGCGTGGTGAACCGGCCGGCCCGGGGCATCGGGGAGAAGACGCTCGAGCGGCTGCAGGCCTTCGCCGCCGCGGAGGGGCTCACCCTCTTCGAGGCGGTGGGGCGGCGCGACGAGATCGAGGACCTCAAGGCCGCGGCCCGGCGCAACCTGGGAGAGTTCCACGAGGTGGTGGCCGGGCTCCACCGCGACGTCGCCAGCCTGGAGGCCGGCGTGGCGGTGCAGGAGGCCGTCACCCGCAGTGGATTGATGGAGAGGCTCCGGGCCGAGGGGACGGACGAGGCCGCCGACAAGGCCGAGAACCTGCTCGAGCTGGTGGCCGCGGCGCGCGAGTTCGACGAGGCGCGGGCCGCCGAGCGCCCGCCCCGCGACCCCGACGAGCCGGTCCCTCCGCCGCTGGCGCGCTTCCTCGAGCAGATCGCCCTCATCGGCGACGCCGACGGGCCCACGCCGGAGGGGCGGGTGGCGCTCATGACGCTCCATGCCGCGAAGGGGCTCGAGTTCGACGCGGTGTTCCTGTGCGGGATGGAGGAGGGGATGCTGCCGTACGAGCGCCCCTGGCGGCGCGACGACCCCGGGGACGGGGAGCGCTCGGCCGAGCTCGACGAGGAGCGGCGCCTCTGCTACGTCGGCATGACCCGGGCCCGATCGCGCCTCGTGCTCTCGCTGGCGCGCCGGCGCATGGCCTACGGCGAGGCGGGACCGCGCTGGCGGGAGCGGGAGCCCTCCCGGTTCCTGGGCGACCTGCCCCCCGAGCTCTTCGGGCTTCCCTCCCGGCCGCCGCCCCGACCCACCCCGACGGCGCCCGTGGTGCGCCGCCACCCCGGTGCCCTGCCGGGGGAGCCGGTCATCGAGTACGACCAGCGTTCGGTCGATTACTCCTTCGACCAGCGCCCGGAGGCGGGCAGGGCGCCGTTCACGAGGGGGGACAGGGTGACGCATCCCAGCCTGGGGGAGGGCCTCGTGCGCGCCTGCGACGGGGTCGGGCCGGACGCGAAGGTGACGGTGGCCTTTCCGGGCGTGGGCGAGAAGCGGGTGATCGCGAAGTTCCTGCGACGGGGGTGAGGCCTCCTTTCACGCGGCGGAGGGCTCGGAGACGCGCGGGACCTCCCGCGTGAAGCGGTCCATGAGGTCGCCGCCGTAAACCTGGCGCGCCGTCAACTGATTGTGAAAACGGCAGAGCAGCCGCACGTTCGCCGCCTCCGAGGGCCCGCCCCGTCCTCGCGGCACGACGTGGTCGAACTCCAGCCGCAAGGTCGATCCGCACACGCCGCCGCCGTCGAGGGGCCACCGGCAGCATCCCCCGTCCCGGGCCCAGACCTCGCGCTTCACCTCGGCGGGAATTCGGCCCGGCGCCGTGCCCCGCCCGTTCCGTGCCGGCCTCGCCCCGATGCCGCGGCGCTTGCGATGCCGGGCGAGGAGGAGATCGAGGCCGGCCTCGAGGATGGACTCGTTCGTCGCGCCCGGATGCGAATGGGAGAGCGCGTCGCGAGCGGCGTCGAGCTTGGCGAGGAAGCGCTTCGCCACGGTGACGTGGATCCGCCGAAGGTTCTCGGTGAGGGGGACAACCGCGGATGCCGCCGGCGAGCCGACCCCAAGGAGTGGTTCATGTGGTTGAACCACGACAGGATTGTCGCAGTCCGCATCCACCGATGTCGTGGAAGGACACGGCGTGGCGACCACCGTCACGACGTCGCGCATCGGCGGCCGCACGACCGGCCGGATCGCGGCCGCAACCTCCGCTGCCTCTCGCCGCGAGAGGTGGAAGAATCGAGGAAGGAGCTCGGCCAGGTTGCCGGGCTCGATCACCTTCTCCAGCTCGACAACGGTCGAGAGGCACAGGCGCCCATCGCGTAGGGGCGCCACGAGCTCCGAATGCTTCTGGATCAGCTCCGCTGCCACCTTCCGGTAGTGAGCCGCCCCCTTGGAGAGTCTGAGCTCGCGGTGGAGGAACCAGAAGAGACTCGAATGGCCGAGCTCCGCCCACGCCCGCTTCCGGTCGAAGTCCGCGAGGGCCACGAGAAACTCGGCCATGGCGTCCTGCTCCCGGGAGAGAAGCTCGGCGAGGCGGATGGTGAGATCGCGTGCGTTGCTCATGCGTTCAGTGTCGCACGCGACCCCGACAAATCCGCCGCCTACAATGACGAAGTGCTCTCCCTCCTCCGCATCGCCGGGGTCGTCGCTCTCGCGCTCCTGGCGGTCGTCGCCGTCGCCTTCCTCGCGCAGCGCCGCCTCCTCTTCTTCCCGGCGCGTTACGACCTCGGCGCCGCCGCCGGCCCCGCTCGCCAGCTCGGCCTCGAGCCGTGGCTCGACCGGTCCGGCGCGTTCCTCGGCTGGCGCGCACCCCATCCCGGCGGCGCCCCCGCGGCCCGGGCCATCGTGCTCCACGGGAACGCCGCCTCGGCGCTCGAGCGCACCTACCTGCGGGACGTGCTGCAGGGCCCCGGACTCCCGCGCGTCGAGTTCCTCCTCCTCGAGTACCCGGGCTACGGCCCGCGCCCGGGCTCGCCGTCCGAGGAGTCCCTGGTCGCCGCGACGATCGGGGCGATCGATTCCGCCGGCACGGAGCTCCCCGTGTTCCTGGTGGGCGAGTCGCTCGGAAGCGCCGCGGCGGCCCTTGCAGCCGCGGCCCGGCCCGGGGTGGCGGGCCTGCTCCTCATCACTCCCGTCGCGAGCGTGACCTCGCTGGCTCGCCGCCACTACGCCGTCGTCCCCTCCTCCCTGGTCCGGGACGCCTTCCGCGCCGACCTGGCGCTCCCCCGCTACGGAGGCAAGGTGGCGTTCCTCCTGGCCGGCCGGGACGAGGTCGCCCCTCCCGACCTCGCCCGCGCCCTCTTCGAGGCCTACCCGGGACCGAAGCGGCTCTGGGAGGAGCCGGAGGCGTCCCACAACACCCTCCGGTACCGCCCCGGAGATCCCCTCTGGGGCGAGGTGTGGAAGTTCCTGATGCTCTAGACTCGACCTCCCATGACCGCCCTCGCCCGCTACCGCTCGCCGGTCGGCACCCTCTCCATCGAGGCCACCGACGACGGGGTCTGCAGCGTCCGCTTCGGCGGCCGGGACGGGGTCCGCCCGCCCATCGGCAGGAGGACCCGGCAGAACCTGGAGGCCGGGCTCCAGGCGCTCGCCGACTACTTCGCCGGCCGCCCGCCGCTCCTGCCCCTGCTCGACCTGCACGGCACCGAGCACCAGCGCATCGTCTGGGACGCGCTGCTCGGCGTCCCCTGGGGGGAGACCATCACCTACGGTGAACTGGCCGAGCGGCTCGGGTCGCGCGGGGCGCGGGCGGTGGGCAGCGCCAACGCCCAGAACCCGGTGGCCATCCTCGTCCCCTGCCACCGGGTGGTGGCGGCGGGCGGCCGGCTGGGAGGCTATGCCGGCGGCGTCGACGTGAAGCAGTGGCTGCTCGCGCACGAGGCGGCGCACGGCCCGGTGCTCCGGCCGCAACGCCGCGGGTGAACCTCCGCCAGCCCGCCGCGAGCGCAAACGTTCACTTGCAGTCCCGCCGAAACCGGTCCCGATTCGGTTGCGCAGAGCGGCCGCGCGCCACATCGCTCCCTCCTCACCCGCACCAGGAGGTTCCGATGAAGACCGCCCTTCGCATCGCCGCCGCACTCGCCGTGGTCGCCTTCGCGGCCCCCGCCTTCGCCTGCTCCGAGGCGAAACCCACCACGGCCTCCACCGAGAAGTCCGGAGCCTCGAAGAAGCAGGTGAGCGTCGCCAAGGCCGAGAAGCAGACGGCGGTGAAGACCTCGCCCGCGACCCGGTGACGGGGCCTACGGCCGCGCCCGGTAGTGCTTCGCGAAGTCCAGGAAGAGGTCGCTGGGAGTCTGGTCGAAGCCGAGCGGCTGCATGAGCAGCAGCCAGCCGATCAGCACCGCCCGGGCCGTGGACGCGGCCCGGGCTCCCAGCACC
>DAIEMM010000019.1 GCA_027349605.1 Anaeromyxobacteraceae bacterium | reverse complement strand
GTCGTCAAAGGCGGCGGCTCGGTAGGCGTAGTCGGCGACGTAGAAGACGATTTCACCGCGAGGTTCGGAGCGCCTTGCCGCCTCCGCCGAGGGTCCTGCACAGCTCGCTGCGAGGAGAATCGATGCAGCCAGGGCAGTTCCAGAACGAGGGCGTCGCATGCGCGTTTCTTGGGATTGGATGTGGGAGCCGACCTGGGACCCTTGCCCGCTAGGGCCTTGGGCATCCGTAGGACGTACACGGTTCGCAAGTCCACAGGTAGTGACACAGGATGGATGGGCACGTGGTTTCGAAGCCATCGACGTAGCAGCGGGGATCAGCCGACCCGCCCGAGGCATCACAAGCCCCGCCACCCAGGTTAAGGACGTAGTCGGTCCGTACTCCCCAAGCAAAGGTCCGGTGGCAATCGTAACCGCGCTCGCCCACCTCGACTGAGAAGGTGTCGTCCGAGAAGTACACCCAATGCGTCTCGACAGAACCCATCATGGGCGTGATGGATGCCGAGCCAGAATCGCGTGGCAGTTCCGAGCCGTGTGCAGCAAACGCAATCGCCAGACCCGCAATCAACCGAAGTCGCTTCACGTGTTGCCTCCACGTCGGAGTCGGACCACCGGGCGAGACCGGCCGGCCGATCCCCCTCCATCACGTCAAGGCGAACGGTGGTCTGGAACGTGACCAAGGACCCCTCACCCCAGATGGGTACCCCTGCGTCCGCCCGTCGCGTAAAATGGCCGCATGACGTCGAAGTCTTCGGCCACCGAACTCCTGGCCCGGGGCGACCTCCGAGCCGGAGTCGGCCAGGTGATGCACGACCTCGGTCCGAGCGTCTACGGCCTGCTCATGACGATCCTCCGGAAGAGGGAGGAGGCCGCCGAGGAGGCGTTCTCGCTCTTCGCCGAGAACCTCTGGCGATACGCGGCGACCTACCGCGGGGAAGGGTCCCTCGAGGCCTGGGTCTATACCCTCGCCCGCAACGCTGCCGTGACCGTCACCCGAGATGGCTGGCGCAAGCGGGGGCGTCGTCTCGCGACGCGGGAGGCCGAGGAGCTGGCCGAGGACGTGAGAACCCGCTCCGCACTCCGTCGCGAGCGCCAGGGGAGCGCGCTCGACGAGCTGCGCGACACCCTCGACCTCGACGAGCAGGTGCTCCTCGCGCTCCGGCTCGACGAGAAGCTGCCGTGGGACGACGTGGCCCGGGTGATGTCGGGCGACGGCGTCCGGGTCGACTCGCAGGCCGTGCGCAAGCGGTTCGAGCGGCTCAAGGCGCGGCTCGGCAACGAGGCCCGACGCCTCGGCTACCTGGAATGACGCCGTCTCGATACGGCGCCGGCGAGCTGTCCCAGCTGCTCGAGGACCTGGCGCACATTCCCCGGGTCCCCGTCCCGGACCGCCACTTCGAAGGATTGCCCGCCGGAACGCAGGTGGGACGGTTCGTGGTGCAGCGCGAGATCGGTCGCGGCGGGTTCGGCGTGGTGTACGAGGCGCTGGATCCCGAGCTGGGCAGGGCCGTCGCGGTGAAGCTCCTGCGTCCCGGCGTCTCGATCGTGCGTGGCGAGGCGGAGTGGATCAAGGCCGAGGCCGAGGCCGTCGCGCGGCTGAACCACCCCGCCATCGTGACCATCTTCGAGGCGGGGCGCTCCGAGCACGGCGCCTACCTGGTGTTCGAGCTGCTGCGAGGGGAGGGGCTCGACGCGCGCATGGAGCGGGGAGGGATGACGCCCGAGGAGGTGCTCCGGATCGCCACCGCGGTCGCCTCGGCGCTCGATCAGGCCCACACCGCGGGAGTGCTTCACCGGGACCTGAAGCCGGTGAACGTGTTCCTCAGCGACGGCGGCGCCGTGAAGGTGCTCGACTTCGGGATCTCCCAGCTCTTCGATCGGGTCGCGACACCCGGGAGCGGCACCCCGGGTTACATGGCGCCGGAGCAGCGGGACGGGGGACCCGAGGATGCCCGCACCGATCTCTACGCCCTGGGCGTGCTGCTCCGGAACCTCCTCGCCGCCTGCGAGCCCCGCGGACCCACCACGCCGTCGGGCCGCCGCGCAGCGGCCCTGAAGGGGCTTTCCGAGGAACTCTCGCAGGACGAACCGGATCGCCGCCCCGCCTCCGCGAGCGTCGTGCTCGCCAGGCTCGAGGCCCTGCAGCAGCACGGCCGGCCGGCCGCCCGGAGGTGGGTCCTCGCTGCGGGGGGCGCCTTGCTCGTCGCGATTGCGACATGGGGTGTGGCGGAGCGATGGCGTCCCCGGGAAGCGCCCCCGGGGGAGCGACTGAACGTCGTGCTCGCTCCGACGAGGAACGAGTCCGGGGCTCCGGAGCTCGATCACCTCTCGGAACTGTTCCGGACGGCGCTGGCCGACTCGCCGCGGCTCCGCGTCGTCGCCCAGCAGAGGAGCGAGGCGGGCCTTCGAGAACTGGGTGCGCAGCCGGCCGGTGCTGACGCCGCGGACTGGCGCAAGGCAGCAGGCCGCCTGGGCGCCGAGGTCGTCGTCTTCCCGGAGGCGGCGAAGGACGACACGGGGTTCACCGTGACCCTGACCGGTCGTGATGCCGGTAGCGACTCGATCAGGTTCCAGGCCCGGGCGGTGGCGTCGACGCTGGAGGCGTTGCCTTCGGCGCTGGATCGGGCGCTTCAGTCCCTCCGTCGCGGGGCTGGCGAGCGGTCGGACGACCTGGAGCGGACCTTCCGGCCGGTGGCCGAACTGGCGACACCGAGTCTCGTCGCATACCGAGAATACGCCCTGGGAATGGAATGCCTCGGGCGCACGACCGAGGTCAGCAGGAACGATGCGCTGGCCCGGTGCACCGAGTTCTTTCACCGGGCGCTCGAGGCCGACCCTTCCTTCGCGCTGGCTCGGTTCCAGGCTGGACGTCTCCTCACCATCCAGGACCCGTCCGGGCCCGACGGGCGGAAGCTCCTCGAGGCTGCGCTCTCGTCCTCCGCTCGACTGACGAGGCGAGACGAGGCGCTGGCGAGGGCATGGGTGGACCACCTGGACGGGAACGACGACGCTGCGCTGCGTCGCTATGACGCTCTCGTCTCGGACGATCCCGGCGACGTGCAGGCCATCTTCCTGGCTGGCGACCTCCTCTTCCACTCCTCCCGCTTCGCGGAGGCGTCCCCGTACCTCGCCCGCCTGGCCGGTCTGGGAGCGGCGTTCCCCTGGGCCTTCGACCACCTGGTGGAGAGTCTCGCTCTATCCGACCGCCACGACGAGCTGGCGCGACTCCTGGATGGAGTCGAGAGCCCGGAACCCGCCCAGATCCGGCCGATGGTTCGGGGCGAGAGCTGGCTCGGCCGGCACGACAAGGCGGTGGCGCTCGCGCGGGGCGCCCAGGAGATGCTGCCCGGATTGTCCGGCAGCTACCTGGTCCTGGATGCCCTCGCGGCGGCGGGCCGGATGGACGAGGCGGAGGCGCTTGCCAGGTCCCTTCTCGCCAGCGAGCCCGGAAACGCAGCGGCGTTCCTTCACCGGGTCGTCCTCGCGTCCAAGCGGGGCCGCTCGCGGGAGGCGCAACGTCTCGTGGACGCTCCCCCGCCGGAGCTCCAGGGCCTCTCGTCGGCCGACCTCGCGGTCCTCAAGGCATCGCTGGCCGCTGGCGACCGCCGCATCCCGCGGCTCCGAGCCGAGGTCCAAAAGCTCGTGAACGCGCCTCCCACCCACTTCCAGGTCGCCGCCATTCAGCTCGCGCTCATGGGAACGCCGACGGACGCGCAAACAATGAAGGAGCTGATTCCCCCAGGGTCGAACGCGGCCATCGAGGTCGAGGCCCTGGAAGCTTGGAGGGATCGACGCGTGCCGCAGGCCGTCGCCATGCTGTCGGCGATGGAACGCGCTCATCCCCGGCCCAACGACGTGCTCTCGCCCGCCTACCTGCTGGCCGAAGTGGCGCGCGAGGACGACCCCTCCGAGGCGCTCGCGGCGGCAGCGCGCTTCCGCAAGCGGATCCCGATCGGTCCAGCGCGTGGGTGGATGTACGGTCGGTCGCTCGTCGTCTCGGCCGAGGCGGCATGGCGACTCGGACGATGCGACGAGGCGCTGGCCTACCTCGATCAAGTGGAACGTTTGCTTGCGGGCGCAGACGCAGGGTTCCCCCTGGCCGAGGAGGCTCGGCGGCTCCGGACTGCCATCGTCTCCCGTGCGCCGGCGGCGACGGCTGGCCATTTCGGTCCCCGGTGAAGCTCATCCTGCATCCTGGCAACGGCGTATCTGACCGGTACATGGTGGTC
>DAIEMM010000007.1 GCA_027349605.1 Anaeromyxobacteraceae bacterium | reverse complement strand
GTCTGGTCGGGGAGGAGCACCATGATGACGTCGGCCTCCCTGGCGGCCTCCGCCACGCTCATCACCCGGAGCCCCGCTCCCTCGGCCTTGGCCCGTGACTTTGACCCAGCGTGAAGCCCGACGCGGACGTCGACGCCGGAGTCCTTCAGGTTGAGGGCGTGGGCGTGCCCCTGGCTGCCGTAGCCGATCACCGCAACCTTGCGGCTCTTGAGAATCTCGGGATTCGCGTCCTTGTCGTAGTAGATGGTCGCCATGTCCTGTCCGTTCACTTGAGGTTGGGGGGTGCGAGGGTCTTGAAGCCGCGCTCGAGCGCGATGCGGCCGGAGCGGCACAGCTCCTGGATGCCGTAGGTGGCCAGCCGGTCCTCCAGCGCGTCGAGCTTGCCGGCGTTGCCGCTGGCCTCGATGACCAGCGCGTCGGGCGAGACGTCGACGATCTTGGCCTCGTAGGTCTCGGCCAGGGCGCGCAGCTCGGCGTGGTTCTTCTCGGGGGTGCGGATCTTCACGAGCAGGAGCTCCCGCTCGATGAGGTCCACGGGGGAGAGCTCGCGGACCTCCACCACCGGGACCAGCTTCTGCACCTGGCGGACCACCTGCTCCACGGTCTTCGAGGAGAGGCGGACCACGATGGTCATGCGCGAGTATTCCGGGCGCTCGGTGGGTCCCACGGTGAGGCTGGCGATGTTGTAGCCACGCCGCGAGAACAGTCCGGCGATGCGGTGCAGCACGCCAGGCTTGTTCTCCACGAGCAGGCTGACGGTGTGGCTGGTACCGCTGGGCAGCTTCTCGTCGCGTTCCATGTCTCTCCCCTATTCCCCGTCGATCATGTCGTTGAGGGGGGCCCCGGCCGGCACCATCGGGTAGACGTGCGCGTCGGGCCGGGTGCGGATGTCCACGATGACGGGGCCTCCCTTGTGGGCGAGCGCCCGGTCGAGCACGTCCTCGAGCTCGGAGGGCTTGCGGGCCCGCAGCCCCAGGCAGCTGTAGGCCTCGGCGAGCTTGACCAGGTCGGGAAGGTCGCTGAGCGGGGTCTCGGCGAGCCGCTTCTCGTAGAAGAGGTCCTGCCACTGGTGGACCATCCCCAGGAAGAGGTTGTTCAGGATGAAGATCTTGATTTCGAGCTTCAGGTCGACGGCCGTGGCCAGGTCCTGCAGCGTCATCTGGAAGGAGCCGTCGCCGTCGATGCCGATGACCAGCGCGTCGGGCCTGCCAAGCTGCACGCCGATGGCGGCGGGCAGGCAGAAGCCCATGGTCCCCAGGCCGCCGGAGGTGATGAACTGGCGCGGCCAGATGGTCTTCCAGTACTGGGCGGCGAACATCTGGTGCTTGCCCACGCCGGTGGTGACGAGCGCCTTGCCCTGGGTCTTCTCCCAGAGACGCTCGATCACGTGCTGCGGCTCGATGTGCTCGTCCCCCTGGGGGGCGTGGCGGAGCGGGTGCTTCTCCCGCCAGTCGGCCACCTTCTTCAGCCAGGGAGCGAGGTCGGCGCGGCCCGAGGCTGCGAAGGCCTTGCGGGTCTCGGCGGTGAGCTGCGGGAGGAGCAATTTCAGATCTCCGACCAGGGGGACCGTGGCCGTGACCAGCTTGGAGATCTCGGCCGGGTCGACGTCGAGATGGACGATCTTGGCCTCGGGGGCGAAGGTGGAGAGCTTGCCGGTGACCCGGTCGTCGAAGCGGGCGCCCAGCGCGATGATCAGGTCCGAGTCCTGCACCGCGTAGTTGGCGAACTTGGCCCCGTGCATGCCGAACATCCCCAGGCACTGGGGGTGGGTCTCGGGGAGCGCGCCCTTGCCGTGCACGGTGGTCACCACCGGCGCCCCCACGAGCTCGACGAAGTCCTTCACCTCGTCGTAGGCGCCCGAGGTCCGCACGCCGCCGCCCAGGTAGATGATGGGCCGGCTCGCGCCGCGGATGAGCACCGCCGCGTCCCGGAGGCGGGGCTCCTCCCGCACCGGCGGGTGGTACCCGGGGATGTTGACGCTCTCCGGGTACTCGAACTCCAGCTCGGCGTTCTGGACGTCCTTGGGGATGTCGACGAGCACCGGCCCGGGCCGGCCCGTGCGGGCGATGTAGAAGGCCTCCTTGAGGATGCGCGGCAGGTCCTTCACGTCGGTCACCAGCCAGTTGTGCTTGGTGATCGGCATGGTGATGCCGGTGATGTCGGCCTCCTGGAAGGCGTCGCTCCCGATGAGCGACGACGACACGTTGCCGGTGATGGCCACAATGGGAACCGAGTCGAGGTAGGCATCGGCGATCCCGGTGACCAGGTTCGTGGCCCCCGGGCCCGAGGTGCCGAAGCACACGCCCACCTTGCCGGTGGCGTGGGCATAGCCCTCGGCGGCGTGCGCGCCGACCTGCTCGTGGCGCACCAGCACGTGCTTCACCTGCTTCGAGTCGAAGAGCGCGTCGTAGATGGGCAGGATGGCCCCGCCCGGCACGCCGAACACCCAGTCCACGCCCTCGGCCTCGAGCGCCCGGACCACCGCCTTCGCTCCCGTCATCTTCTCTCTTGCCATTGTCCCTCTCGCGGTCCTAGACGGTTCCGAGCGCGCTCTTCTCTTCCTGCTCCTGCTCCTCCGGCCGGACCCGCAGCGCGATGCGGTTCACGACGTCGAGGAAGGCGCGGGCGCTTCCCTCGATCACGTCGGTGGAGAGCGCGCGGCCGCGGTAGACGCCGGTCTCGTGCTCCACCTCCAGGCTCACCTCTCCCTGGGCGTCCTCGCCCACGGTGACCGCCTGGATCCGGTAGTCGCGCAGCTTCGCCTCGATGCCGGTGATCTTCTCGATGGCCTTGAATACCGCGTCGACCGGGCCGTCGCCCGCCGCCGCGTCCTGGAATCGCTCCCCGCCCGACTTGACGAGGGAGATGGAGGCCGCCGGCAGCGTCCCGGTTCCCGAGGTGGTGGACAGCGCCGACAGCTCCCACATGGCCTTCCCCTTGAGGAGCTGCCCGTGGATGACCAGCGCCTCCAGGTCGGCGTCGTAGATCTCCTTCTTCTTGTCGGCCAGCACCTTGAAGTCGGCGAAGACCTTGTCGAGCTGCTCGTCGGTGAGCCGGTAGCCCAGCTCGGTGAGCCGCTCCTTAAGCGCGTGGCGGCCCGAGTGCTTGCCGAGCACCAGCTGCGACTTCGTGAACCCGACCTCCTCGGGACGCATGATCTCGTAGGTCTCGCGGTGGGTGAGCATGCCGTGCTGGTGGATGCCGGCCTCGTGCGCGAAGGCGTTCTGGCCGACGATGGCCTTGTTGCGCTGCACCGAGTTCCCGGTGACCTGCTGGACCATCTTGCTGGCCGGGTAGAGCTTCTCGGTGCGGACGCCGGTCACGACCCCGAAGACGTCGGCCCGGGTCTTGATGGCCATCACCACCTCCTCGAGGGAGGCGTTGCCCGCCCGCTCGCCGATGCCGTTCAGGGTGCACTCCACCTGGCGCGCGCCCACCTGCACGCCGGCGAGGCTGTTGGCCACCGCCAGGCCCAGGTCGTTGTGGCAGTGGACCGACATCACCAC
>DAIEMM010000345.1 GCA_027349605.1 Anaeromyxobacteraceae bacterium | reverse complement strand
CGGCGAGCGTCTTCACCAGGTCGCCCTGGTACCGGTTGGCGAGGGTGCGCAGGTATCGAGCTCCCCCGTCGATGTTCTCCTCCGGGCTCCACACGTCGCGGACGTACATGTCCCTGGCCGTTCCCGGCATGAGCTGCATGAGCCCGATGGCGCCCTTCTCCGAGACCGCCGTGGCCCGGAAGCCCGACTCGACGGCCATGACCGCGTGGAGCAGCTCCTCGGAGAGGCTGTACCTCGCGGCGGCGCTGCGCACGTGCTCCCGGTAGGCGGAGGGAGCGAGCAGGATGGCCTTGGCCTCGGCCGCCGACGTCGGCGTCGAGTTGACCCGGGCCTGCGGCGGGGAGTCGTACCTTCTGGTCGACTTCACCTTGCCGACGCAGCGATGCTGCTCCACGTTCCCGAAGACCCAGTTCCCCCCGGCGTCCTTGCAGGCGAACGTGTCCCCTGCCCCGGCGGTGGAGGGGACGAGCGCGAGCGTGCCCAGGAGGAGCATGGCGGATGCGCGGGACATGGACCCTGGCAGGTTACCGCCCCGAGGCCCCCCGGGACAACTTCCGGCGCACCGTGCTAGGGATCCCGGCCATGTCCACGACATCGCGCGAGCACGTCGATTTCCTGGTCCTGGGCGGGGGGGTCGCCGGCCTCTCCTTCGCCCTCGAGGCGGCTCCCCACGGGAGCGTCCTCGTCCTGACCAAGCGCAATCGCCAGGAGGGGAACACCCAGTACGCCCAGGGAGGCGTGGCCGCGGTGCTCGGCCCCGACGACGAGTTCCCCCTTCACGTCGAGGACACCCTGGTGGCCGGGGCCGGCCTCTGCCACCGGGACGCGGTCGAGGTCACGGTGACCGAGGCCCCGGAGCGCATCCGCTGGCTCATGTCGCTGGGGGTCGAGTTCGATCGGGAGAGCCCCGATCGGCTCCACCTCACCCGGGAGGGAGGCCATTCGCGCCGCCGGGTGGCCCATGCCAAGGACACCACCGGCAAGGAGATCGAGAAGCGCATGCTGGCGGCCTGCGCGGCGGCCGGAATCCGCATCGAGGAGGACCAGGTCGCCATCGACCTCATCACCAGCGAGCGGGCCGGGGTGGCCGGGCCCAACCGGGCGCTGGGAGCCTACGTCCTCGACCGCGGCACCGGGCGGATCCGGACCCTCACCGCGGCGGTGACGGTGCTCGCGACCGGCGGAGCGGGCAAGGTCTACCTGTACACGTCGAACCCCGACGTGGCGACCGGTGACGGCGTGGCCATGGCCTACCGGGCCGGCGCATCGGTCGCCAACATGGAGTTCTTCCAGTTCCACCCCACCTGCCTCTTCCACCCCGACGCCAAGAGCTTCCTCATCTCCGAGGCGCTGCGGGGCGAGGGGGGCATCCTGCGCAACAAGGCCGGCGAGGCCTTCATGGTCCGCTACGACCCGCGCAAGGAGCTGGCGCCCCGCGACATCGTGGCCCGCTCCATCGACGCCGAGGTGAAGCGGCGCGGCGACGACTGCGCCTTCCTCGACATGACCCACCTGCCGAAGGGGTTCCTGCTCGACCACTTCCCGCACATCTACCAGACCTGCCGGGAGTTCGGCATCGACATGGCCGTGCAGCCCATCCCGGTGGTGCCCGCCGCCCACTACCAGTGTGGGGGGGTGGTCACCGACCTCTTCGGGCGCACCGGCGTTCCCAACCTGCTGGCGGTGGGCGAGGTCGCCTGCACGGGGCTCCACGGGGCGAACCGGCTGGCCTCCAATTCGGTGCTGGAGGGGCTGGTCTTCGGCCGCCGCGGCGCGCTGGCCGCCGTCGAGCTGCTCGCCGAGAAGCGGTCGCCCCCGCCGGTGCCCGACTGGAACCCGGGCGACGCGCTGGCTCCCGACGAGGGCGTGGTGGTGACGCACAACTGGGACGAGCTGCGCCGGCTCATGTGGAACTACGTCGGCATCGTCCGCTCGGTGAAGCGCCTGGAGCGGGCCCGGACCCGGCTGCGCATCCTCCGATCCGAGATCCGCGAGTACTACTGGCGCTACCAGGTCACGCCCGACCTGGTGGAGCTGCGCAACCTGGCGGACGTGGCGCTGCTCATCGTGCAGTGCGCGCTGCGGCGGGGCGAGTCGCGCGGCCTCCACTTCCTGCTCGACCACCCGGCGCCGGACGACAGGTTCCTGAAGGACACCGTCGTCCACCGGGGAGAGCTGGAGGAGCCCGCCCCGCGCGACTGACCGCGCTTCCGTTCAGCCGGCGGGCGGCGCCACCGCGGGTGGCTCCCAGGACATCTGGAGCGCGCCCAGCGCCCCGGCGATGCGCAGCTTGAAGGGCAGCGCCGAGAGCGGCACGGCTCCCGGGAACTTCGGGAAGCGGACCCGGTACAGCGTGTCGAACTCGGTGACGTAGGGGTAGAGGACGGGAAGCGTGGGGTCGCGCTTCACGAGCGACACCTTGGCGGGCAGCGCCTGCTCGGTCCCGTTCACGAGCAGCGAGACCCGCCAGGTGCCCCGGTCGGTGGCGAGGTCGTTGGCCTTGCGGTCGTCGGTGAAGAAGGCGAGCAGGAAGTCCTCTCCCTCCGCCGCCTCCGCCTGCTCCGTCGCCAGCAGGGCCTGCTTCTCGGCGGGGAGCAGCCCCTTCCACTCGGCGAGCCTCTCGACCCGGGCGGCACGGACCTCGGGCGACTGCCAGGTGGCGGTGGCGAAGGCCACGTCCTCGAGCCTGTCGTAGAGCTTGGCGGTCCGGGTGGCGCCGTCGCGGGCCCGGGCCCAGGTGCCCTCGTGGGTGGAGGGTTCGGTGGCCGGCGAGATGTACAGGCAGGCGGGGAGCAGCAGGGCGAGCAGCAGGAACCGCTTCATGTCCGGCACTATCCCAGAAAATCGTGGCGGGTGAAGAGCGCCTCGACCGGGACGCCCAGCGCCTCGATGGCCTCCCGCCCCCCTTCCAGGCGGTCCACCAGCGCGAAGCAGCCCGCCACCACCAGGCCCTCGGCGCGGCAGCGCTCGATGGCCTTGGCGGCGCTCCCGCCGGTGGTGACGACGTCCTCGAGCACGGCCACGCGGCTGCCGTCCGGGATGGTCTTGCGCCCCTCGATCCACTGTCCGGTGCCGTGCCCCTTCGGCTCCTTGCGGACGATGAAGGCGTCGACGGGCTCGCCGGCCAGGAAGCTCGCGAAGGCCACCGCGCTGGCCAGCGGGTCTGCACCCAGGGTGAGCCCCCCGGCGCCTCGTACCAGCGGCTGCATGCGGCGGATGCGGTCGAAGAGCAGGCGCCCCACCAGCACGTGCCCCTCGGCGGTGAGGGCGGTGCGCTTGCAGTCGACGTAGAAGTCGCTCTCCTTCCCGGAGGCGAGGACGACCTTTCGCCGCTCGAAGGAGAGCTGGCGAAGCAGCTCGAGCAGGCGGGCGCGGTCTTCGGCGATGCTCATCGGTGCTCCTTGTCGAGGAAGGGGAAGAGGCGGACCAAGTAGCGGAGCTGCTCGAGGACGAGCCGGCGCCCCTCCGGAGGCAGCGCGCCCCACCCCGGGTAGGCGGCGGCCAGCTCGCCGTTCAGCTCGTAGGCGCGGACCGCGAGACCGTGGGCGAGGTCGGCCGGGGCGGATGCGGCGCGAGGCGGGGTGGCACGGCCCCGGGCCGCGGAGAGCGCGGGCTCCGCCCAGGGGAGGTGTTCGCGGATCCGGGCGGCGACGGCGTCGAGGTCGGCGGGGCTCCAGGGCTCGGTGAAGAGGGGCCCGGCGAGCGCCAGCGCCCAGGCGTCGGGGTCGGGTAGCGCCGGGTGGACGCGGGCCAGCACCCTCTCGCGCTGCAGGAGCCGCAGGGCCTCGAGGCGCCGGAAGCCCGCCACCACCTGCCAGCGCCTCCCCTCCCCGGCCGCGGCCGGAAGCGGCCGGAGGTCGATCGGCGTGAGCTGGCCGAGGCGGCCTATGGCGGCGGCCAGCTCCGAGACGTCGCCGGGCTCCCGCAGGCGGAAGGTGGCGTCGGGTGCGATCTCGTCGAGAGGGACGTGCTCCACGCTACGTCCCGCGCAGGCGCATGCGCCGGGCGAGCGCGGCGATCCCGGTGGCGCCGGCAGGCGCCGCCTCCCCGGCGGCGGGGACCACCGGACTCCCTTCGCCGGAGGTGTCCACCTCGCCCTGGAAGGAGGCGCCGTCCACGATGACGACCCTCGGCGCCCGGATGTCGGCGCGCACGTCGGAGTCGGCCTCGAGGCGCACCGTGCCGCCCATCGAGACGCGCCCCCGCAGGCTCCCCCGGACCACCAGGTCGCCCGGCCCGAGGACGTCGCCCTCGATCGAGGCTCCCGGCCCCACGACCATGGGTGTGCCGCCTGGCGCGGCCCTGTCGGACTCGTTGCTCGTGGGGTGCCTCCGTGGCGACCCAGGATAGGAGGCCCGCCGCGCCCCGGTCAATGGGTTCCTGGCCCGGCGTGCGCGGAGATCCAGGCCACCGCGTCGGCGATGGG
>DAIEMM010000508.1 GCA_027349605.1 Anaeromyxobacteraceae bacterium | reverse complement strand
GCCTCGACCACGGCGGCGGGAGGCGCAGCGGGAGCGGCTACCGGCTCGGGAACCGGCGCCGTGGCGGTCAGGGCCGCGGGCATGGCCACCCCGGGGATCACCCTCACGCGAACGGTCTCGCCCTGGGGGGCGACCTCGTATCGTGCGGCGGCGTCGAGCGCGATGACCACCCGCCCGACGCTGGTCTTCTCGTCCTGGTACTGGGCGGTGCTCACCGAGGCGACGCCTCCGCGATCGACCCGGATGGGCGACGCCACGCCCGAGACGTCCCCGCCGGAGACGTCCACCACCAGCCGCGGCGGGTCCTGGAGCTTGAACACCGTGTAGCTGGGCGCGCGGGTGGCCTGGATCTCCACCTCGACGGCGCCGTCACGATCGGCGACCTCGACGGCGCGGACGACGTTGGGGACGGGAGGCGCCGCACCCCCCGGGTCGGGCCATGCGAGCAGCCCGGCGAGGGCGATTCCGGCGACGATCTGGCTGTGGTTCCGCATCGCGCTACTCCTCGAGGTTCAGCGACTGTTCCTTGGGAAGCCGGAGGGCGGTCTCGGTCTTCTCCCGTGTCCCGTCGGCGCGCATCGCCCACTCCGTCACCACGACCTCACCGGTGCGGATGGTGGCCACCACCCCGCCGTTCTTGCCGATGCAGGCGCCCTTCCGGATCGAGTACCCGACGCCGGTCGGCGCCTCGACCATCGCCATCGGGTCTGCGAGGCCGGTGATCACGGCGACCAGGCGCAGCTGGTCGAGCTCGAAGCGTCCGAGCGGCGTGTTGCAGCGGGTGACCACCGCCCCGGTGCTGGCACGCAGGTCGCCCAGGAAGCTCTTGAACGGGTCGCGCTTGCCCACCGAGGAGTAGGCCACCTCCGCCTCGGGCGCGGCGGCCGGCGGGGGAGCCGGAGTGGCCGCCGGCTTCGCCGCGGCGGGCGCCGGGGCCCGGGGAGCGGTGGGCTTCGGCTCGCCGCAGGCGGCGGCGAGGAACGATGCCAGGACGAGGACGGGGAGGAGCGAGCGGCTCATTTCGTCCCCCCTGCGGCCCCTGGCTTCGCCGCTGCGGCCTTCGGCTGCACGAACATGAAGGTGGTGACCAGGAACTTGCCGTTCAGGATCACCTTCCCACCGGTGTCCTTGGGCGCGTCGAGCAGGATGTTGTTCACGTTGACGATGCGGGTGAGGCGGGAGAGCGAGTCGAAGAATGTGACGATCTCGTGGAAATTGCCGGTCACCGTCATGTTGATGGGAACCCGGGCGTAGAAGCCCTCGGTCACCTCCGGCATCGGCTCGATGACCCCGATCTCCAGGCCGGCCTTCCGGGCCCGTTCCTGGAAGAGCTGGAGGAGCTCGTCGATCTTCTTCTCCTCGGGGAGCTCGGCCAGCGCCTCCTGGAGGCGCTGCTCGAGCAGCTCCTTCTCCCGCCGGAACTGGTTCAGGTTGTTGGCGATGGCGGTCTTCTCGATCAGGTCGTTGTCGAGCCGCTTCTGCTCCGTCTCGGTCCGGGTGATGCGCTGCTCGGTCTCGGAGATCGAGCTTCCGAAGGTGGGAATCGAGACCACGAAGTAGTTGAGGGCGGTGAGCAGCACCACGATGGCGGCGACCACGCCGGCCTTCGCCGCAACGGGCGCCTTGGCAATCGCGTCGAGGATCCGGTCCATGGCCGTTACCTCTTCGCCGGAGCGGCCGGTGCGACTGCACCGGGTGTGTAGTTGGCCTGCGCCACGATGGTGAAGTCGACGATGCGCATCCCTCCGCGCGTCACCGCGGTGGTCTTCTTCAGCTCCACCTTGGAGAAGTAGGGAGTCTGCTTGAGCGCGGTCATGAAGGCCGAGACGTCGTCGATGGTGGCGGCCGACCCGTCGAAGGTCACCCCGCCGGACTTCTCGTCCATCTTCTTGAGCTCGAGGCGCGGCGGGATGACCTGGGCGAGCTGGTCGAGGAGCCTCACCGGCCCGGACCGCCCCGCCTTGAGCTTGTCGAGGATGTCGAGCTTCTCCTTGAGCGCCGCCTGCTGGGCCTTGATGTCCTTCACCTCGCCGATGATGCGGTCGAGCTGGGCGATCTCGTCCCGGGTGCGGCGCAGCTTGGACTCGCGGGCGGCCAGGTCGGAGGCCCGCGACGAGGCCCAGACCCAGTTGGCGATGATGGCCAGGACGACGACGAGGCCGAGGAGGAGCAGCTGCTGCCTGCCTGCAGCCTTCTTCTTCGAAACCCGGACGGGAAGCAGGTTGATGCGGATCATGGCTACTTGTCTCCGGGGCGGCGGAGGGCGAGTCCTACGGCCACCGCCGCAGCGGGCGCTGCGTTCATGATCACGGCCGGGTCGAACTTGCGATTGTCGACCTCGATGTTCTTGAAGGGGTTCAGGATCTCCACGGGCACCCCGGCCCGCTGCTCGATGACCTTGAAGAGGGCCGGGATTCGCGCGGTCCCGCCCGACAGGTAGACGCGGGTCGGGTGGATGTCGGGCGCGGTCGCGGCGTGGAAGTCGAGGGAGCGCTGGATCTCGCCGCCCATCTGGTCGGCGACGCCCTGGATGACCCGCTCGACCTCCTGCGGGACCACCGCGTCGGTCTCCCCGTGGCCGCCCACCTTGAGGGCCTCGGCCTCCTCGGCGGAGATGTTGAGCTGCTTCTGGATCTCCTCGGTGAAGGCGTTTCCACCCACGGTGATGTCGCGGGTGAAGGTGGCCAGGCCGTTGTTGACGATGTTGATGTTGGTGACGGCCGCGCCCACGTTGATGAGCACGACCGGCTGTCCAGGCACCTGGGGGTAGTTGGCCTCGAAGGCGTTCTGGACCGCGAAGGCGTCCACGTCGACGACCGTGGCGGTGAGGCCCGCCTCGGCGCAGACCGCGGTGAAGTCGTTGATCATGTCCTTCTTGGCGGCCACCAGCAGCACGTCCATCTGCCCGGCGGCGTCGCCCTGGGGCGTGAGGATCTGCGTATCGATGTGCACGTCCTTCACGTCGAAGGGGATGTACTGCTCCGCCTCCCACTGGATGGACTCGTCGAGATCCTCCTGGGACATGACCGGCATCGAGATGCGCTTGATGATGACCGAGTGGCCGCGGACGCCGATGGCCACGTCCTTGACCTTCACCTTCTGCTGCGCGACCAGCTGGCGGATGGCCTCGACGATGGCCGAGGAGTTCATGAGCTGGTTGTCGACCACGGCCTCGGGCGGCAGCGGCGCCTCACCCCAGGCGACCAGCGTGTAGCCGCGCCGACCCTCCTTCAGGTGGACGAGCTTCACGCTCGAGGAGCCGATGTCGAGGCCGAGGGCCAGCTTGTTCTTCGCCATCGATTCCCCCTAG
>DAIEMM010000479.1 GCA_027349605.1 Anaeromyxobacteraceae bacterium | reverse complement strand
GGCCGCCGCCTCCTCGATGGCCCGCCTTCGCAGGTCCGGGAAGAGTCCCCCCTGGGCGATGCCGAAGAGCGCGGGCCGCTCGCCGTGGGGCGGATCGGCCGCGAGCCAGGCGTCCCGGCACCGGACGAGCCACCGCTGGGTTCGCGAGAGCGATTGCTCGTGGTAGGCCCGTTCGGCCCTGGACGGGGGGCATTCGTCGAAGGCCATGATCACGTCGGCCCCGAGGTCGAGCTGGACGCGGATGGAGGTCTCGGGCGAGAGGAAGTGCCGCGACCCGTCGAGGTGGCTTCGGAAGGTGACCCCTTCCTCCGCGATCCTCACCAGGGACTCGCCTCCGTCCCGCGCCGCTCCCTGCAGGCTGTAGACCTGGAAGCCTCCGGAATCGGTGAGCACGGACCCGCTCCAGGACATGAAGCGGTGCAGCCCGCCCAGGCGCCGCACCCGCTCGTGACCGGGTCGCAGGTAGAGGTGGTAGGTGTTGCCGAGGATCATCCCCGCGCCCAGCTCGACCAGGTCGCGCGGCGCAAGCGTCTTCACGCTCCCCACCGTTCCCACGGGCATGAAGACGGGAGTCTCGATGACCCCGCGGGGGGTCTCGAGGCGCCCACGGCGCGCGGCGCCGTCCTCGGCCAGGAGCTGGAAGCGCAGCACTAGTGTCCCGCCCCAGGCAAGGTGATGTGACGAGAGCGCCGAGACCGAAGCGAGGCGGGCGCCCGAGGAGGGAGCAGCGGAGGCGGTGCAGCGCACCGTCGAGCAGCGCACCGACGAGGCCGCTCGCCGCAGCGAGAGGATCGGCGCTCGCAGTAAGCACTTTGCCTGGGGCGGGGCACTAGATCATCCGGACCTGTCCCCGCGAGGTCTCCTCGACGAGGCTGCGCCAGGCCCTGCCGCCCCGCCCCTCGGCGACGATGCGCACGCCGAGGATCTTCTCGGACGGGCCACCGGAGGCCCAGCAGACCACGGCGTCGGTGGTGGGGGCGAGGAAGCCGTTCGCGAGACGGAGGGCCAGCAGTTCACCTGGAGTTGGCGGCTCGCCGGCGGGCCAGGCGATGGAGCATCCCCCCTCGGAGAGCGTGAGGGTGCGCGCCTCGACGTGCGAGCCCCGGACCGAGACCATCACCGTGCGCTCGGCGGCGAAGCGCGGCGCGCGGACCTTGAAGGACACCGGCTCTCCCCCGGCCACGGCGGCGAGGTAGCGGGCCGCGGGGACGCTGGCGCGGTCGAGCTGGATCTCCACCCCGGGCGGGAGGGACGGGCGACCGATGCGGCGCACCATGGCCACCTTGCCGTAGATGGTGGCCCGGACCGGCTGGCCGAAGAGGCCGATGCGCGCCACCACCTGCTCGCCGACCCGGGATTCGGAGAGGGCGGGGAGGAACAGCGAGCCGGCGTCGGCTCGCCATCCGGCGAGGAACTGCTGCGGTTCGATGTTGAGGGCGATGCTGTTCATCGGTCTGGTCGTCGCGCCCTTTCCATCTAACCCGCCAGGGGAGCTCCCACCCGCCCGACTGCCATTTTCTCAGACGATTGCCATCGCGTCGCCGTAGCTGAAGAAACGATACCTCGCCGCCACGGCCTCGCGATAGGCGCCGAGGACGCGGTCGGTCCCGGCGAACGCGCAGACGAGCGCCAGCAGGGTCGATCGGGGCAGGTGGAAGTTGGTGACCAGGCCGTCGACCGCCCGGAATGCGTGGCCGGGAAGCAGGAAGACGTCGGTCCGGCCCGGGCCGGCTGGCAGGCGTCCGGAGGTGCATGCGCTCTCCAGCGTCCGGACCGCCGTCGTGCCCACCGCCACGACCCTGCCGCCCCTCTGCCGCACCGCGTCGAAGGCCAGGGACGTCGCCTCCGGCACCTCGTAACGTTCGGCATGCATCCTGTGGTCCTCCAGCCGGGCCGCGCGCACCGGCAGGAAGGTCCCCGGGCCGACGTGGAGGGTCACCGTGGCCCGCTCGATGCCCCTGGCCTCCAGCCGGGCCAGGAGCTCGGGGGTGAAGTGGAGCCCGGCGGTCGGCGCGGCGACGCTCCCGGGCTCCCGGGCGACCACCGTCTGGTAGCGGTCCCGGTCCGCGGCTCCCGGCTCGCGCCGGATGTACGGGGGAAGCGGGACCCGCCCCACCCGCTCGAGCGCCGCGGCCAGGCCGGCCTCGTCCCGGTCGAAGACGAGCTCGTAGAACCCCTCCCCGTCGACGCGGACCACCTCCGCCTCCAGGTCGCCGAAGTCCAGCCGGGTGCCGGCGCGGATGGCCTTCGACGCCTGCGCCATGGCGAGCCACCGGGCCGGCCCGCCCGGCGGCGTCCCGGAGACCGGCTCCACGAGCAGCACCTCCACCCGCCCGCCGCTCGCCTTGCGCCCGAACAGCCGGGCCGGGATGACCCGGCTGTCGTTCAGGACGAGCAGGTCGCCCGGGGAGAGCAGCTCCGGGAGGTCGGTGAAGCGAAGGTGGCGGGTCCGGCCGCCGGCGCGCGGGAGCAGGAGCAGGCGCGAGGCGTCGCGCGGCTCCACCGGCGCCTGGGCGATGAGCTCCTCGGGGAGCGCGAAAT
>DAIEMM010000437.1 GCA_027349605.1 Anaeromyxobacteraceae bacterium | reverse complement strand
CTCGTCCCGGGCGGCTTCGGCATCCGCGGGACGGAGGGCAAGATCCTGGCGGTCCGGCTCGCCCGCGAGAAGAAGATCCCCTTCTTCGGCATCTGCCTCGGGCTCCAGATGGCCACCATCGAGTTCGGCCGCAACGTGCTGGGGCTGGAGCGTGCCAACTCCCTCGAGTTCGACGAGGCCACCCCGCACCCGGTGGTCACCCTCATGGAGGCGCAGCGCGGCGTCGCCGACAAGGGCGGGACCATGCGGCTCGGCACCTACGCCTGCAAGCTCGAGAAGGGGACCAAGGCCCGAGAGCTCTACGGCCAGGACCTGGTGCAGGAGCGCCACCGCCACCGCTTCGAGTTCAACAACGCCTACCGCGACAAGTACGAGGCCGGCGGCATGGTGATCTCCGGGACCAACCCCGAGCTGGGGCTGGTGGAGATGATCGAGCTCCCCAACCACCCCCACTTCGTGGGCTGCCAGTTTCACCCTGAGTTCAAGTCGAAGCCCTTCAAGCCGCACCCGCTCTTCGCCGGGTTCGTCAAGGCGGCGATGGCCTGGCGCGACGCCCGCGCCCGGGAGGGCGGGGCCGAGGTCACCAAGCTGCCGGTGGGCAAGGGCGCCTGACCGCAGGCGGGGCCACGGCCCCGCCGGTCGCGGCGCCGAGGAGGTCCCATGGAGAAGGTCCGGGCCCGCATCGGCGGGCACGAGGTCGGAGACGGGTGCCCGCTCCTGCTCATCGCGGGGCCCTGCGTGATCGAGTCCGAGGCCCAGGCGCTCGCCCACGCGCGCAGGGTGAAGGACCTGGCCGGGAGGCACGGGATCCCGGTGGTCTTCAAGGCCAGCTTCGACAAGGCCAACCGCTCGTCCGGCAAGAGCTTCCGCGGCGTGGGGCTGGAGGCCGGGCTCGGCGTCTTCTCGAGGGTCAAGGCCGAGACCGGGCTCTCCACCCTCACCGACGTCCACGAGACCTGGCAGGCGGAGCCGGTGGGCCGGGTGGTCGACGTCCTCCAGGTCCCGGCCTTCCTGTGCCGGCAGACCGACCTGGTCATGGCCTGCGCGAGGCACGGCCGCTCCGTGAACGTGAAGAAGGGGCAGTTCCTGGCCCCCCGCGACATGCGCCACGCGGTGGCCAAGTGCCGCGAGGCCGTGGCCGAGAACATCCTCCTCACCGAGCGCGGCGCCTCCTTCGGCTACGGCAACCTGGTCGTGGACATGCGCGGGCTCGTGATCATGCGCGAGCTCGGGATCCCCGTCTGCCTGGACGCCACCCACTCGGTGCAGCTGCCCGGAGCGGGCGGCGACGTCACCGGAGGCGAGCGGCAGTTCGTGGCCCCGCTGGCGCGGGCGGCGGCGGCGGTGGGCATCGACGCGCTCTTCGCCGAGATCCACGAGGACCCGTCCACGGCCAGGTCCGACGGCCCCAACTCGCTCGACTTCGACATGGCCGACCGGCTGCTCACCGACGTCCTGCGCATCCGCCGGGCGCTGGGGCAGCCGTGACCCCCGACGCCGACCTGGTCGCGCGCGCGGCGCGGATCCGGCTCGTGCTGCTCGACGTCGACGGCGTCCTCACCGACGGCCGCATCTGGTTCGGCCCGGAGGGGGAGGCGCTCAAGGCCTTCGACGTGCGAGACGGCCACGGCATCGTGCGGCTCCGCGACCAGGTCGACTTCGGCGTCATCTCCGGGCGCCCCGGGCTGGCCACCCGGAAGCGGCTCGAGGAGCTCGGGTTCAAGCACCTCGTCTTCTCGCAGCGCGACAAGCTCGACGGTTACGCCACGCTCGGCCACCTGGGCTTCGCCGACGACGAGGTCGCCTACATGGGCGACGACGTGAACGACATCCCGCTCCTGCGCAGGGTGGGGCTATCGGCCGCTCCGGCCGACGCCTTTCCGGAGGTCCTCTCCGTGGTCCGCTTCGTCTCGCGGTTCCCGGGCGGGCGGGGCGCCGTGCGGGAGCTGTGCGAGCTCATCCTGGCGGCGCGGGGGCCGGCCCGGCCGTGAGCCAGGTCCCCTGGACCAAGCGGGCCCGCCGGACCGCCCGGATCTGGGCCATCCGTGCCGGGATGTGGCTGGGGGCGGTCCTGCCGTTCCGGGTGGTCTGGGCGGTGGGCGGCCTCATCGGCCAGGTAGCTTGGTGGGTCGGGAGGCGCGACCGGGAGCTCGCGCTCGCCCACCTGGCGCTCGCCTTTCCCGAGAAGTCCGAGGAGGAGCGGCGGGCCATCGCGCACGGAACCTTCCTGCACTACGGCCACGGCGCCGCCGAGGCCGCCCAGATGGACCGGCTCGACCGCGAGCTCGAGC
>DAIEMM010000424.1 GCA_027349605.1 Anaeromyxobacteraceae bacterium | reverse complement strand
GGGCAGAAAAGCCCTGCCCGGGTACCAAGGGGGTCACCTTGATGCCGGATCGTCCGATCGTTGTCAAGGTAAGAACCGGGTCGCCCAGCGACGGAACCTGCCGCAACCATTGCGCGATTCGGATACCCGGCGTGATGGGGGTCAGGTTTCCGGAAACACCTTCCCCGGGTTCAGGATGCCGAGCGGGTCGAAGGCGGCCTTGAGACGCCGCTCCAGCGCCACCACCGCCGCCCCCTGCTCGTACTCGAGGAAATCCCGCTTGGCGAGCCCGACCCCGTGCTCGCCGGTGATGGTTCCCCCCATGTCCACGGCCGCCCGGAGGATCTCGCCGACCGCGGCGTCGGCGGCGCCCCGCTCCCGGTCGCCGTCGTAGAGCACGTTGCAGTGCAGGTTGCCGTCGCCGGCGTGTCCGTACGTGGCCACGAGCAGGCCGCGCGCCTTCCCGATCTCGCGGCAGCGGGCGACCATCTCCGGGATTCGCGATCGCGGCACCGCGATGTCCTCGGAGAGCTTCCCGGCGGCGAGCTTCCGGAGGGCCACCGAGAGGTACTTCCGGGTCTCCCAGATGTCGCGGCGCTGGGCCTCGTTCTGGGCGACCACGACCTCGCCCGAGGCGCTGCCCCGGACCATCTCGGCGACGCGCGCCATCTCGGCGAACACCTGCTCCTCGTCGTTGCCGTCGGTCTCGAAGAGCAGCGCGGCCCCGGCGCCCGGAGGGAGCTGGAAGGGCGAGCCCCTGGCGATGGCCTGGACGGAGACGTCGTCGATGAGCTCCAGGCAGCGCGGGATCACGCCGGCGGCCAGGACGCGGCTCACCGCCTGCGCAGCGGTGTCCACGTCGGGGAAGCAGACCAGCGCGGTCGCGACGTGGCGGGGCCGGGGCAGCAGCTTCAGCGTCGCCTCGGTGACGATGCAGAGCGTCCCCTCGCTCCCCACGAAGAGCGCGGTCAGGTCGTATCCGGCCACACCCTTGATGGTCTGCCGCCCCACCCGGAGGATCTCCCCGGTGGGGACGACCACCTCGAGGCCGAGGACGTACTCGCGGGTGACGCCGTACTTGAGGGCGCGGGGGCCGCCGGCGTTCTCCGCCACGTTTCCGCCGATGGAGCACAGGTCGAGCGAGTTCGGGTCGGGGGGGTAGAAGAGCCCGTGCCTCTCCACCTCGGCCTGGAAGACGCCGGTGATCACCCCCGGCTGGACGCGCGCGGTGAGGTCCGCGGGGCGGATCTCGAGGATCCGGTTCATGCGCTCCATCGACACGCCGATCCCCCCGTGGATGGCGAGCGAGCCCCCCGACTTGCCGCTGCGCGCGCCGATGGGCACCACCGGCACCCGGTACCGGGAGGCGATGGCGAAGGTGCTCCGGACCTCCCCGGCCGACTCGACCTTCACGGCCACGCCGGGCTGGAACACGCCCAGATCCGACTCGTCCTTGCCGTACTCGGCGAGCCGCTCCTCGTCGAGGACCACCCGCTCCCCGGGGAATGCCGCGCGCAGTTCCCCGATCGCCCCGGCCATGCCCGACCTCGCCGTCACCCGAACACCTCCACGTCGCTCCCGTTCATGGCGTCGGGCGCCTCGGCGGCGCACCACCCGACCACGCGGGCCACCTCGTCGACGCCCATCGCGGGCGGGAACGGGGTCTGCGCCAGCATGCGGGTATCCACCCCGCCCGGCGAGACCGTCATCACCTGGACCCCGGACCCGCGCAGTTCCTCGGCCAGGCTCTTCGCGAACCCGATGAGCCCCCACTTCGAGGCGTTGTAGGCCGATCCCTCCGGCGTTCCCACGTGCCCGGAGATGGAGGCGATGGCCAGGATGCGCCCGCGCCCCCGCGATCGCATCCCCGGGAGGACCGCCCGCGCGACGAGGAACGCGCCGGTGAGGTTGACGTCGAGCACGCGGCGCCACGCGATCGGATCGAGCGCCTCGACCCGGCCGCGCTCGAGGATTCCGGCGGCGTGGACCAGGACGTCGCAGGGGCCGAGGACGCGCTCGTGGGCCGCGCGCAGGCGCACCACGTCCGCCTCCGCAGCCACGTCCCCGGCGACGGCCAGGGCGGCGCCGCCCGAGCGGACCACCTCCTCGAGCTCGGCAGCCGTGCGCGCGAACACCGTCACCCTCGCGCCACGGCCGGTCAGCTCCCGTGCCACCGCGGCGCCGATTCCTCTTCCACCACCGGTGACGATGGCGGTCCGCCCGTCCAGACGCCCGGTCACCGCGTCTTCCTCCGGGGACCGGGGCGCGGCTGCCCGGCGGCGATGGCCAGGACCCGTCGCTGCCAGGCAGCGCTCCTCTCCATGGACCCGGCGAAGGCCTGGGCGTGGGCGCGCGCCTCCCGGCGCCGCTCGCCCCTCACCGTGAGGCACATCTGCTCGGCGTCGAGCACGCAGGCGGCCCCGCGCGCGCCCAGGTGCTCCACCAG
>DAIEMM010000403.1 GCA_027349605.1 Anaeromyxobacteraceae bacterium | reverse complement strand
GTAGCAGGTCGCGACGCCGCCCGGCGGCGTGACGTTGTCGTCCACGATGCCGTTGCAGTCGTCGTCGAGGCCGTTGCAGGTCTCGGGGCGCGGCGTCCCGGCGCCGACGCAGCTCCAGGCGCCGCCCGAGCAGCTCCAGGTCCCGGCGTGGCAGATCCCCTGGCAGGAGTAGGCGCCGGGCGCGGTCTGGGTGCAGCCGGCGGTGCCGCCGGGGTAGCAGCCGGTGGCGGTGGTGGCCTGCGGCTCGGTGAGGTGGTCGTCGACGATGCCGTCGCAGTCGTCGTCGAGGCCGTTGCAGGTCTCGACGCCCGGCGTCCCCGGCTTGCAGAAGGGGTCGCCGACGTTCGCGCAGGTCCCGGCGGTGACGTCGGCGGCGGTGCAGCACTCGCGCGTGCCGTTGGCGCAGGTCCCGAGCGCCTGGGCGGTGCAGGCGGCGTGGGTCGCCTTGCAGGAGGCGCCCAGGTTGAAGAGGGTGTTCAGGACCAGGCGGGAGCCGGCGATCTGCGTCGAGTAGCCCTGGGCTCCGGAGTAGTCGTGGCCCGAGAGGTAGACCACCGCGCCGTGGGAGGCGGTCGAGGGGAGCCACGTGAAGTAGTCCTGGGTCGAGTACGTCGTGTCGCCGACCAGCCGGACGGTCCCGGTGACGTAGGGGCTCGGGGCGGCCCGGAACTGCTGGATGGCTCCCGAGACGGGGGTGAAGGGGAAGTCGCCGATCTGCAGGAAGGGCGTCGCAGCCGTGGCCGTGGCGGGCGACGGCGCGGGAAGAAAGGTGATGGGCGGGCTGGCGACCCAGTTCTCGTTGATGTTCGTTCCGGCCTGCGTCTGGATCTGCGTCGGCTGGGCCGGGGTCCCTGCCGGGTAGCCGGTGGCGGAGCCGCTGCAGTAGCCGCTGTTGTTCACACCCTCGAAGGTGCCGAGGCTGGCGCACTCCGCCAGCACGTCGTGGCCGGCGTTCATGAAGGTACGGATGCCGGCGAGGACGTCCGAGTAGGTATAGCCCGCGGGGACACCCGAGGAGCCGGGGCCGCACCAGTGCGGTACCCAGAGGATGGAGTAGCCGTAGGCGACCAGGTTCGAGGCGCACAGGCCGCCGGTGCAGGGCGAGCCGTTGGCGCAACTGGAGGTGCACGTGCTCTGCAGGAAGTCCGCCGGGTAGAGGTCGTCGTAGATCCTCCCGTGGCCGGAAGGCGTGGCGACGCCGCCATCGCCGGCCGTCCCCAGGCCTGCGGCGGCCAGGTAGCCCTGGATCACCACTTCCGAGTTCTTCCCGTCGCCGCCGGTGATGTTGAGCAGCGCGATGGGGGGCGCGACCGTGAGGCCCGAGTTGGAGAAGTTGCCGCTCATCGAGCGGGCCACCTCGGCGCTGAATGCCACGTTGGAGGCGTGAACGTTCACCGCCTGGAAGGTGGTCCCGAGCGATTGCATCACCGCCAGGGCCGCGGCGGCGTCCGAGCCGTCCACCACGAAGGGGCCGCCGTGGTAGGCGATGGAGGTCCCGCCGTTGTTGGGCGGCATGCCGCCGAAGGTGCGGGTGGACCAGTTGTACTTGCTCACCGGGCCGACGGCGCCGCCGGTGGCGTAATCGATGGCGATGTCCGGGTGGGCCGTGTCGACGTTGGTGCGCGACGGGGTCGCCGGGGTGGCCTTCTGGGAGTTGATGACCCAGTAGACCGGGATGTCGTTGCGCAGGAGCTGGTAGACGAGGCCGTAGGCGGTGAGGACGTTGCCCGGGTCGGAGGTCGCCGATCCGGCCGAAGGGCATCCGGTGTAGGGCGTGAAGTAGGTGGTGTTGGTCAGCGTGGTCGGCGTGTTCTGGTAGCAGGCGTCCATGGGGATGATCAGCGACCCCTTGGAGAAGGCCTTCACGCCCGGTGCCTGCCCGCCGCAGGTCGGCGCCAGCAGCGGCAGCGCCGCGACCACGAGGGCGTACGGCAAGAGGCGCGGCAGGTACTTGCGCGCGCGATGGGCCGGTGCGGACATGGTCGATCTCCCCGCCAGTTTCGAGCGTCCAGGGTAGCACGCCGATCGGCGTGCCTCGAATGCGCGACACGCACGGGACGTGGGGCCGTGTCGCCGTCCGGGGACGGTGTGGGCCGGGGTGCGAGGCCGGTTGACGCCGGCCGCCGCCGGTGACGAGATGGGCGCCTTGCGCGAGGTCCTCCCCACCTGGGCGCTGGCCATCGGCCTCGTCGCCGCGGCGAAGCTGCTCTCGCTCGGCGAGCCCACCGGCCTGCTCGCCGCGAACCTCGCCGGCGTCGGCGCGCTGCTCTTCGTCTGGCTCCCCGACCGGAAGCTCCGCGCCCGCGGCGAGGAGTGGGCGGCCTACGGGCTGCCCTGGTGGGGCGCCCTCGACCGGCGCACCTGGGCGGCCTGGGGGCGCGGCGCCGCGGCGGCGCTGGCGGTGGCGGCCGCCCTGTTCCCGCTCTTCGCCCTCGGCTTCCTCGGCTTCTCGCGGCTGCTGCCGCTCCTGCCCCCGGGCCTGGCGGCGCTGCTCGCCCCGTACGGCGCGCCGGTCCTGCTCCAGCCGCGCCTCCCGGACGGCTTCGCCCTGGAGGCGGCGGTCCAGCTCCTGGTGGTGGCGTTGCCCGAGGAGCTGTTCTACCGGGGCTGGATGCAGGTCACGCTGCGCCGGGGGGAGGGGCGCACGCTTCGCGTCCTCGGCGCCGACCTCGGCCCCGGCTTCCTCGCGACCCAGGCGCTTTTCGCCGCCGGCCACCTGGCGAGCTTCCAGCCGTGGCGGCTCGGGACCTTCCTCCCGGGGCTGCTCTTCGGCTGGCTCCGCGAGCGGACCGGAGGGCTCGCGGCCCCGGTGATCCTCCACGCCCTCTCCAACCTCTTCATCCGGGTGCTGGAGGCGAGCGTGTACGGGAGGTGAGGCGGTCGGGGTCGGGGTCGGGGTCGGGGTCGCGGTCGCGGTCGGGGTCGGGGTCGCGGTCCAGGTCGCGGAGAGGCTCATGGCTCGGCTCCTCCCCTGCGGGTGAGAGGAGCCTCGCCATGAGCCACACTCCGCTTCGTCCCGCCGCGAACCCGCACCCGCACCCGACCTCGATTCCCCCCCGTCTCCCCCACCACAAGCTCATCGCGTACATCGTCGCCCGCGACCTCGTCGTCGCCGTCCGCGCTGCGTCCATCCGCTCTCCGCACCTGCGCGACCAGGCGCTCCGCGCCGCGCAGAGCGCGGCGCTGAACTGCGCCGAGGGCGCGGGGCGCGTCACCCGCGCCGACAAGGCCCGCGCCTTCGCCATCGCCCGCGCCGAGGCGGTCGAGGCCGCCGCCGCAGTGGAGATCGCCGGCCTCTGCGGCGAGGCGGCACCGGAGCGGCTCGCAGAGGTGCACCGCCTGGCCGACCGCCTGGTCGCGCTCCTCACCGGGCTGGTGAGGTGAGGGCGCGGAGCATCCGTTTCACTCGGGCGGCGAGGGCGAGCAGCTCCTTCGCCTCCGCCTCCGCGACGAGCCCGAGGGCCGCGCCGAGATCGACCGCGGCCGCGGCCTCACAGAGGCTGCCGACCGCGAGCGCGAAGGCGCGGCGGCGAAGGCCGGCCGAATCCGCGGGCAGCGGCTGGCGACGGCCAGGTTGAGAAAGGCCGACTTGCTGGCGCGACGAGCCTGGTCGCGGAGCTCGGCGTCGGCGAGCGGCAGCGCGTGCACGCGAGCCGCGAGCTCGCGAGCGAGAACGTAGACATCGAGAGACTGGAACGGGAGCAGAGCGTGGCTGGCCATCGAGGCCTCCTTGTGAAGAAGGAGGCCGGCTCGGCCCCCTTCACCCGAAGGGCAGGGGGCCGAGCCGGGATCGCGGGAGGCCTCGATGGCCAGCCGAGCGATCCCGGTCACGGTCGGGGTCGGGGTCGAGGTCGAGGTCGGGGTCGCGGTCGGGTCGCGGTCGGGGTAGAACGTCGGCATGCCCGGTTCCATCCGCGAGATGCTGGAGGAGCTGGAGCGGACCACGCTCCACCCGCGGGCGGCCCGCTCGGCCGAGAGCCGGGGCCGCGCCCGCCCCGAGCCGGAGGACGAC
>DAIEMM010000391.1 GCA_027349605.1 Anaeromyxobacteraceae bacterium | reverse complement strand
TCGGGCACGTTCACCTCTTGAGTAACCGGAGCTCGCGCTCCAGCTCGGGATCGGCCACCTTTTCGAGGCCGCGCTTCCAGGCGCGCTCGGCCGCGGCGAAGTCGCCGGTGATCTTGGCCATGCGGCCCAGGAAGAGCCAGCCGGGGGCGCACTTCGGGCTCTTCTGGAGGGCGGCCTCGATGGCCTTCTCCGAGGAGATCCGCTGCGCCCTTCGCTGCGGCTCCGGCGCGACCAGGAACTCCAGCCAGGCCTTCCAGACGTGGTACTCGGGCTCGTCGGCGTAGAGCGCGATGGCCTCGTTCACCCGCGCGAGCGCCTCCATGTAGGAGCGTCCGGCCACGAGCGGCGCCACCGTCTCGAAGGCCTGCTCGGCCTGGTAGATGCGGCCGATGTCGACCTGGGCCGCTCCGCCCGTCTTCAGCTCCTCGAGGTAGGCCTGCCTCCCGGCGTCGCTCTCGAGGGTGGCCCAGGCCGCCGCCACCCGCGCGAAGATGTCGGCTCGCAGCGCGCGGGCCTCGGGCGGTTCCCCTTCCCGGGCAGCGTCGGGGTGGTAGGTCCGGGCCAGCTGGAAGTAGGCCGCCTTGAGACGGGCGGCGTCGGCGTCCCTGCCGACGCCCAGGACCTGGAAGTGGTCGGCGTTCTCGAGCTTCTGCGCAGTGGCCTGGAGGGACTCGAGGGTGGGTCCCGCCGGCGCGGCGCCCTTGGGCGGGGCCGCAGGCCTCGGCGCGGAAGCGGCCCGGGGAGCTGGCGCGGCGGCCTTCGGCGCCGGCGCAGGCTTGGCTGCGGGAGCAGGCGGGGGAGCCGGGGGCGGGACCGGAGCCGGGGCGGGCCCGAGCCGTGGCGCTCCGAAGCCGACCAGTTCCGTCTCGGCGAGGACGAGGACCACGCGTCGGAGCGCGTCGGCATCGCCGGGATAGGCGGCGCAGAGCTCGTCGGTGGACCGGATGCCGTCGATGCGGGCGACGGCGCGGGCCTCCTGGGGATTCAGCATGAGATCCGCCACCTCGACGCGACCCCCGGCACGGGCCACCGTGAGCGCGCTCCGCACTCCCAGCCGGGCCCGGACCGCCGAGGGCTCGATCCGGCGCGCCGCGTCGACCAGGAGTCCCCATCGGCTGCCGATGGGGAAGCCGGAGGGCGGCGGTGGCACGCCGGGCTCCCAGCGCCACGTCCCCTCGCTGGAGGAGAGCGCCCGCCAGGCCAGCCCGGCGCCGTGCTCCTTCAGGTCCTGGAACCGGGCCGCCGGGTCGAGGAGCCGGAGGTCGATGAGGGCCCCAAGCACGTCTCCTCCGGACCCCGCCGCGATCTGCCGGGCGTCGGCGGCCGCCTCGGCGGCGAGCAGGCCGCGCAGGACCAGGAAGGCGGCCAGGTCGTCCTCCTGCCGGCTGCCCGTGGCGTGCTCGACCACGCCGCGGCGGTAGGTGAGCGTCCAGGCAGCCCCGCCGGACTCGAGCGCGAGCCGGCCCGAGGCCTGCGTCGCCGCGGCCAGATAGTGCAGGTGCAGCGCGCTTCTCTCCTGGAGGGAGCCCTGGGCGGGAATCCCGGCGGCGATGGCGGACGCGACCGTCACCTCCGGCGCCTCGAGGCCGTGGCTCGACCCCGGGCTCTTCTGGTCTGTGCTCACCGGCCGCTAGACTACCACCGTCTCCCGGTACTCGCCGAAGACGTCCCGCATGGCGTCGGAGATCTCCCCGAGCGTGGCGTGCGCCTTCACCGCGGTGAGGATGAGGGGCATCAGGTTCTCGGTCCCCTTGGCGCCCGCGCGCACCGCGTCCACCGCCTGCTTGGCGGCGGTGTTGTCGCGGGCGGCGCGGAAGGCCTTCAGCCGCGCCACCTGAGCCGCCTCGAGCGCCGGGTCCACCCGCATCACGGTGACCGGGGGCTCGGCCGTCTTGAAGGCGTTCACGCCCACCACCACGAGCTCCTTCTCCTCCACCTGGCGCTGCCAGGCGTAGGCGGCGTCCTGGATCTCGCGCTGGACGAAGCCCTTGTCGATGGCCTCGACCATGCCGCCCATGGCGTCGATCTTCTCGATGTAGGCGGCCGCCTTGCCCTCGATCTCGTCGGTCATGGCCTCGATGGCCCAGGAGCCGCCCAGCGGGTCGATGACGTCCGCCACGCCCGACTCGTTGGCGATGATCTGCTGGGTGCGCAGCGCCAGCAGCGCCGACGACTCGGTGGGAAGCCCGAGCGCCTCGTCGCGGGAGTTGGTGTGAAGGGACTGGGTCCCGCCCAGCACGGCCGAGAGGGCCTGCAGGGTGACGCGAACCACGTTGTTCTCCGGCTGCTGCGCGGTGAGCATGGAGCCGGCCGTCTGGGTGTGGAAGCGGAGCATCCAGGAGCGCGGGTCCTTCGCCTTGAACCGGTCCTTCATGATCCGGGACCAGAGGCGCCTGGCGGCGCGGAACTTGGCCACCTCCTCGAGCACGTTGTTGTGGGCGTTGAAGAAGAAGGAGAGGCGCCCGGCGAAGGCGTCGACGTCGAGGCCGGCCCTCTCGGCCGCCTCCACGTAGCTGATGCCGTCGGCCAGCGTGAAGGCCACCTCCTGCACCGCCGTCGAGCCGGCCTCGCGGATGTGGTAGCCGGAGATGGAGATGGGATTCCACTTGGGGAGGAACTTGGCCGTGTAGGCGAAGATGTCGGTGATGATGCAGATGGAGGGCCGCGGCGGGTACACGTAGGTTCCGCGCGCCGCGTACTCCTTCAGGATGTCGTTCTGGATGGTGCCCTGCAGGTCCTCGGCGGCGACGCCCTGCTTCTCGGCCACCGCCTGGTAGAGGGCCAGCAGGATGGAGGCCGTCGAGTTGATGGTCATCGACGTCGAGACCTTGCCGAGCGGGATCTGGTCGAGCAGGGTCGACATGTCGTCGAGGGAGTCGATGGCCACGCCCACCTTGCCCACCTCGCCGAGCGCGCGGGGGTGGTCGGAGTCGCGTCCCATCTGCGTGGGCAGGTCGAAGGCCACCGACAGGCCGGTCTGGCCCGACTGGAGCAGGTAGCGGTAGCGCTTGTTCGACTCCTCCGCGGTCCCGAAGCCGGCGTACTGGCGCATGGTCCAGAAGCGACCGCGGTACATGGTAGGCTGGACGCCGCGGGTGAAGGGGTAGTCGCCCGGGAAGCCGAGCCGCCCGTCGAGCCCGGGCGCGACGTCGGACGAGGTGTAGACGGGCCGGAGCGTCCCGCCGCTCGTGGTCCGGAAGGACTTCTTCCTCTCGGGGGCCTTGGCCACGGCCTTCGCGTAG
>DAIEMM010000383.1 GCA_027349605.1 Anaeromyxobacteraceae bacterium | reverse complement strand
GAGAACCCGGAGACGCTGGTGCTCGTGCAGGCCGACGAGGGAGTGGCCCACGGCAAGGTCGTGGCGGTCATGGACCTGGCCCGCCGCGAGGGGCTGCCGCGGCTCGCCATCGCCACCCGCGCCGACGCTCCCTGATCGGCTCCCCGGCCAGGCGCGCCACTCGACCGGGACCCCCTGGACGGATACAGTCGGGCCGTGGCCAACCCGCAGCGAAAGCGCCTCGGAGAGATCCTGCTCGAAGCCGGGATCATCGACGGCACCCAGCTCCTGGCGGCGCTCGGGCACCAGCGCCGCTGGGGCGGGCGCCTCGGGCAGGCCCTCATCGACCTCAAGATGGCCAGCGAGGAGGAGATCGTCTCCACGCTCGCCACCAAGCTGGGGTTCGAGCGGGTGCCGGTCGAGACGGTGGAGTACGGCCCCGGGCTCGAGCTGGCGCTGCGCCTCGTGCCCCACGAGTTCGCCGAGCGAAACCAGCTCCTCCCCTACGCCGCCGACACGGCGAGCCTCTGGGTCGCCATGGCCGACCCCACCAACATGGGCGTCATCGACCAGCTGGCCTTCCGCACCGGCCGGAACGTGAAGCTGGCCATCGCCGGCGACCGCGAGATCGCCCGCGCCATCCGCCGCCTCTACCTGGGGGACAAGCGGGGGGTCGAGGCCATCGCCCTCGACGAGCTGGACGACGGGCCGGTGGAGATGATGGGTTCGCTCGACTCCGGGTTCACTCAGGGTCACGACGGCTACTTCCCGGGCAAGCCGGTGCCGGCTTCACCGGCCGCCCCCGCGGCCCAGGGCCCCGGCGGAGCGCCGCCCCCCCTGCCGGTCCTCCCGGGCCCGCCCACCTCGGGTCCCGAGGCCCGCCTCGCTGCCGCCGTGCGCGGGTTGCGGATGGAGGACGACGCCCCGGCGGCCGTGCGGGCCCCGCTGCCCGAGCCGCCCCCGGAACTGGTGGTCGAGCTCGAGCCGGAGCCGGACGGCGGGTTCGTCTTCGGGCCGCGGGTGGAGGCGATCCTCGACGGGCTGGAGCGCATCGGCGGGAACGCGGGTAGCCCGCCGGAGATCGGTCGCCTCTCGCGGTTCTCCTCGGCGCTGGTCCGCCTCCTCGTCAAGAAGGGGATCGTCTCCGAGGACGAGCTGGTCGCGGCGTTCGTCCAGGCGGAGCGCGGCGCCCCCAAGCGGTAGGCGCGCTAGCTGAGCGCGGCCGGGACCGCCAGCGCGAAGGGAGCGATCTCCACCGGGAGGGTCCGCCCGTCGTCGCGCGCCATGGTGTAGGTCCCGTGCATCTGCCCGAGCGGGGTGCGGAGCACGCAGAAGCTCGTGTACTGGAACTACTGGCCGGGCTCGAGGTGCGGCTGCTTGCCCACCACGCCCTCGCCGGTGACCTCCTCCCGCTCGCCCCGGGCGTCGGTGATGATCCAGTGGCGGGAGAGGAGCCGGGCCCCCGAGGTGCCGCCGTTCCGGATGAGGACGGTGTAGGTGTGGAGGAAGCGGGCCTGTCCGGGCGCCGAGCGCTCCGGACGGAACTCGCTCTGCACGGAGACCTCGATGCCGTCGGTGACCGCGGTGGACACCGGGTTCCGTTAACCGCCGGCGGGCTCCCGTGCCACAATGGCCGGATGGCGCTCGAGCCACGACTCCGCGAGATCCTGGACGAGGTGCGGGCCGGCGGCGGGCGGGTGGTGGCGCTCACCGGAGCCGGCATCTCCGCCGAGAGCGGCATCCCCACCTTCCGCGGGAAGGAGGGGTTCTGGGTGGTCGGCTCCCGGAACTACATGCCCCAGGAGATGGCCACCCACGCCATGTTCCTGATGGAGCCCGCGGAGGTCTGGCGCTGGTACCTCCACCGGTTCGGCGTGGTCCGCCAAGCCTCGCCCAACGCCGGGCACGAGGCGCTGGTCCGGCTCGAGCGCGCGCTGGGCGACCGCTTCACGCTCGTCACCCAGAACATCGACGGCCTGCACCGGCGCGCCGGGTCCTCGCAGGAGCGGACCTACTGCATCCACGGCGACGCCGCCTGGGTCCGGTGCGCTCACGACTGCGGCGTGGGGCTACTCCCGCTCCCCGATCTCGGCCCCCGCGACGCCGCCTCACCGCTCACCGCCGCGGACCGCGCCCGCCTCACCTGCACGCGCTGCGGCGGCTGGCTCCGGCCCCACGTCCTCTGGTTCGACGAGTGCTACGACGAGGAGAACTACCGATTCGAGTCCACCCTGAGAGCCGCCGCCGAGGCCGACCTGCTGCTCGCGGTCGGGACGAGCGGCGCCACGAACCTGCCCATGCGCGTGGGGCAGCTCTGCTTCACGGGCGGCGCGGCGCTGGTGGACGTGAACCCGGAGGAGAACCCGTTCTCCGAGCTGGCGGAGCGAAGCCGCCGCGGCTTCTTCGCCCGGGGCTCGGCCACCGGGAGGCTCCCGGAGATCGTGGAGGCCCTGGGCGGAAGCGCCTAGGCTAGCGCTGCAGGGCCTCGAGCTTCGCGATCCAGGCCGGAGAAAGTCCCGAGGCGCGGGCGCCCCGCAGCAGGACGTCGAGGTAGGGCGGGGCGGGAGGTCCGTCGGCGGGGAGCCGGCGAGCCGGAGCCACCCGGAAGGCCAGTGCCGGCACGGGCCCGGCCTCCGTCTCGAGGGTCACCTCCACCGGCTCGTAGAGCCCGGAGACCGCCCCCTCCTTGTGGTCGACGAGGCCGCGAGCCTCCCCGGGCATGGGGACGGCGAGCCCCTCCACCGCGTCTCCCGTCGCCTCCGCCAGGCTCGCCACCGGACCGCCCCACATCCGGCTCGGGGCGTCGAAGGAGAGGCGCCACCCGGGGAGCCGCGCCGGGCGCGCCACCGAGAAGTCGGGCACCCGGTAGCCGTGGTCCCGCGCCCAGCTGCCGAAGGCCTCGGCGTCGAGGGAGGACCCGTAGACGAACCAAGTGAACCCGGGGCCTGCCGCCGCCTGGTGGGCCCGCCCGACGACGTTGAGGGGATTGGCCATCTGGGCTTCGCTCCCGCCGCGGGACGCGGCGATCAGGTGAGGACGACGTGGGCGATCTCGGGAGGGCTGCCGAGCCGCATGGGCGGACCCCAGTACCCGGTGCCGCGCGAGACGAAGATCTGCGAGCCGTTGCCGTCCTTCACCCCG
>DAIEMM010000382.1 GCA_027349605.1 Anaeromyxobacteraceae bacterium | reverse complement strand
GCCACCTTCACGACCTGGGCCACCTTGTTCGTGCCGCCGGCCGGATCCACCACCACGGTCGAGTCCTCCGCCCCGCCGAACCCGGTCAGCGTGTAGGTGACCGCCGGGTCGTCGAAGGTGACCGGGGCGAAGGTGACGACGGTGCCGCCACCGCTGCTCCCGGCGAAGGCGATGTCGTCGAAGTAGTAGGTCTTCGCGCCGGCCGTGGCGCCGGTGGTCCCGAAGTTGAAGAAGATGGAGACCTTGCTGTACGTGAAGGCCAGGTCGAGCGCCGCCGTCCCCGCCGCCTGGTTGGCGAAGTTGAAGGTCAGCGTCTCCCAGGCGTTGGCGGTGGTCGTGACCGCCTCGGTCTCGCAGGTGTGCGTGTTGTTCGCCGCGTCCTCCACCTTGAGGCGCACCGGGATCCCCACGTCCGGCGAGTAGACCCTCACCGTCATGGTGGTGGCCCCGGTCGCGAACGGAATCGTGGGAACCGACTGGTTCAACCCGGTGGACACCGTCGTCCCGGCCCACAGTTCCGCAGTGGCCGACTTCACGACCCGGGCCACGTTGTTCGTGCCGCCGGCCGGGTCGAGCACCACGGTCGAGTCCTCCGCCCCGCCGAACCCCGTCAGCGTGTAGGTGACCGCCGGGTCATCGAAGGTGATGGTCGGCCATGCGCTCGAGGACGTGACCGTGACGGTCGCGGTGGCGGTGGAGGTCCCGTTGCCGTTGGTGGCGGTGAGCGTGTAGGTCGTCGTCGCCGACGGGGTCACCGACGTGCTCGTCCCCGTGACCACTCCGACGCCGTTGTCGATGGAGAGGGAGGTCGCACCCGTCACGCTCCAGGAGAGGGTCGAGCTGGCCCCCGGGGCGATCGAGGTGGGCGCCGCCGTGAACGAGACGATCACCGGCACCGGGGCCGCCGTGACCGTGACGGTGGCGGTGGCGGTGGAGCTGCCGAACGAGTTCGTGGCGGTGAGCGTGTAGGTCGTCGTCGCCGACGGCGTCACCGACGAGCTCGTTCCCGTGACGGCGCCGATCCCCGGGTCGATCGAGAGCGAGGTCGCGCCGCTCACGCTCCACGACAGGGTGGAGCTGCCTCCCGCGACGACCGAGGCGGGATCCGCGGCGAAGGAGCCGATCACGGGCACGGGCCCGGCGGTCACGTTGACGTTCGTCGAGGCGATCTTGCCGGACGCGGTGTGGGTCGCGGTCACGGTCGCCGTCCCGAGGCCGACGGCGGTGACCAGCCCCGACTCGCTGACCGTCGCCGCCCCGAGGTTGGAGGAGACGAAGGTCGAGCTGCCGGTGAGGTTGACGGTGGTGGAGTCGCTGTAGGTCCCGGTGACGGTCAGGTTCCCGGAACCGCCCACGACGAGGGGCATCGGCGACGGCAGCACGGCGATCGAGTCCAGCGTCGGCGGTACCAGGCTGACCGTGACCACCGACGAGGCGACGAGGCCGGACGCGGTGTGGGTGGCGGTGATGGTCGCCGTCCCGGTCCCGACCGCGGTCACGAGCCCGGCGCCGCTGACCGTCGCGACGCCCGAGGAGGAGCTCGAGAAGGTGGCCCCGGACGTGAGGTTGAGCACGGCGCCGTCGGTGTAGGTCCCGGTGACGGTGAGCTGAGCGGTCCGCCCCGGCGCCAGGGGAACGGCCGGCGGGTCGACGGCGATGGACTCGAGCGTCGCGGCTCCGGCCGTGACGACCACGGTCACCGTGCCGGTCTGCCCGCCGACCACGGCGGTGACGGTGGCGTTCCCGGCGCCGATGCCGGTCACGACGCCGGAGCTGTTGACGGCGGCGACCGTGGCGGCGCTGGAGGAGAAGGCCACGCCGCTGGTCACCGGAGACCGGGTCCCGTCGCTGTAGGTCCCGGTGACGGTGAGCTGGCTCGTGCCTCCCACGGCCACCCGGACCGGGCTGGGCGTGATGACGATGGAGGAGAGGCTCGCGTCCGACGAACCGCATCCGGCGAGCAGGAGGCCGGGGACGACTGCGAGGGCGACCAGCAAGGACTGCCTTCGGAACGTCATTTCTTGCCTCCGGATGCCATGCGCGTTTCAGCGAGGAGGGGCTTCGGACCGACCGACGCGCAGCGGTCGCCACCGGAGCTTTGTTCGATGACCGAACTAAGTATAGGGAGGGTCGTTGGCTGTCAAGCCCCCCCGGGGCTTGCCCGGGCGGCTTCGAGCCTTCTCCGGCGGCGCCGGACGCGACCTCGGCCGCCGCGCTCGTGGAGCGGGACTACGCCTTCGGCTCGCGGAGCATGACGAGCAGCATCCGGGTGCGCTCGTCCGCTTCCAGCGCGTGCGGGATCCCCGCCGGCATGCGGGTCACGCCGCCGGCCGGGGCCTTCACCGGCTTGCCGCCGATGGTGAGGGTCATCGCGCCCTCCAGGATGAAGACCAGCGCGTCGAAGGGAGAGGTGTGCTCGGTGAGCCCCTGCCCCTTCTCGAAGGCGAAGACGGTGACGTTGCCGCCCCCCGTCTTCGCCAGCACGCGGCTCGAGATGCCGTGCGGCGCGTAGGCGATGAGGTCCTCGAAGCGCAGCGACTCCGACGGGGGAAGGGTCGTCTCGGCGCCGGTGATCGGCAGTCCCATGTGTTCCTCCTCGTTCAGGCCTGGTCCCGGATGTCGGCCACGGTGGTCTTCTCCAGGAAGGCCCGGTAGGCCTCGTTCACCCCGCCCCAGGACCTGTGTGCCGAGCAGGCGCCGGAGTCCCGGCAGGGCCGGTCGGGACGGAGCAGGCAACCCGACCGGGCCCGCGTCCCCTCGAAGGGCGTCACCACCTCGACCAGCTTGATCCGCTCCGGGGCCCGGGCCAGCCGGTAGCCGCCCTTGGCGCCCCGGACCGCGGTGAGCACGCCGCTGCGGGCCAGCGTGGCGAGCACCTTGGAGAGGTAGTCGGGGGGGATCTTGAGCTTCCGGGCCATTTCGCGGCCCAGGACGGCGTCGCCGTCGCCGTGTGCCGCCAGCCAGGCGGTGGCGCGCAGCGCGTGGGTGGTGGAGGCGGAGAAGTTCACGGACCCCACCATACCCCGGAGGAGGACCATGGACAATAGCCTGCATAATGGATATACATATCCACTATCACCCTTCCCGGAGGACGCCGCCGTGGACGCCATCGAACTCGTTCCGGGCGCTCCTTCGCCCCGAGTGTTATGATGCAGGCTCGTCTCCTCCCCTTTCGCCCGTCGGGCGCGACCGGTCCGGACGTGGCCGCGGGACGGCGCGCTTCCGCTCCGCGGCCCTCGCAGGAACCAGGGCGATCCCGGGAGCAGAACCATGTTTTCGACCGACGGAATCCGCGCAGCAGTCGACACGGTGGGCCGCGAGATGGCGCTCCTCGGCGAGCGCGCGACCCCCACCAGCGGGAAGGACCTCGACGCCCTTCGCGCGTCCTGGGTGGCGCTGGTGGACGCGCTCGACCTCGGTCCAGCGCCCGAGCTCCGGAAGTGCCCCCACTGCGGCGGCATCGGGATGCGCGCCGCCACCCTCTGCAGCACCTGCTGGAAGAAGCTCGTTCCTCCCCCGGCGGCCGGGGACGGACACTGGGGCGGCCCGACATGAGCGGCTGGGCCAGGACGACGGAGGGCTGGGCGATGAACCTCGACGGCTCGGACGGGGCGCACGTCTTCTCCCTCCCGCGGCTCGAGCTGCGGTCCAGCTCGAAGGGCTGGCGAAGCCTCTGCTTCCTCGCGGACGGGTCCCGGCGCGAGATCGCCGGCGGCTCGGCCGACTCCCTGATGGCGGCCAAGGCGGCGGCGGTCGACCAGGCGCGCGACATCCTGGGCCCGGCATGCTCCGCGGCGCTCCCCGCCGCGCAGACGCGCTGATGCCCTGACCTTCACGCCGGGTGGAGTCGCGCAGGGGCTGGCACTCGAGGGGGAGGATCCGGGTGCCCCGCCAGGATGGGCGGCGCCCCTGCACGGTCCCAGTGTCGGAGCTGCCATCGCGTCCGTCCATACGGGGAAGCCCTTAGTGCGCTCTAGCGACGAAGCAGGCGCGTCATCTCGGCGGCGGCCTCGGCCAGGGTGGCGACGACCACGTCCGCGCCGGCCTCCCGGAGCCTCTCGGCGGCCAGCGACGGATCGACGCCCGGCTCTCCGGGCCGGAAGGCCATCACGCGCACCCGCGGGAAGCGGGCCTTGAGCACCTGGCAGAGCCGCCGAGCGTGCGGTCCGCCCTCCGGCGGGAACGACCCGATGCAGACGGCCTGCGGGGAGATCCCCTCCACGCGGGAGAGGACCTCGTCGACGGTCATGGTCGCCGGCAGGACCTCCATCTCGCCCTCCTCGGGCCCGAGTTCCCCGGAGAGCATCTCCAGGAGCACCTCGCCGTCGGCTCGATGCGCCGCGACCCCCAGGGCCCGGCCTGGCCTGGAGGCGGGGACGTCCTTCCCCCGCGGCTGGAGATGCCCGACGATGTCCCGGGTCCCGACCGCGATGAAGGCATGGTCGTCGTCGGTGATCTGCCTGCGTCCCCGTTCCCGGGCGGCGCGCGCGAGGGCCGGGATGAGGATCCGGTCCATCGCTCCGGCCCGGCCCAGCTCGGCCTGCCCGGCCCGGGCGATCCCGGCGGCGCCGTCCTCGTCCCGGGCCACGAGCCGCTGGTAGAACTCGAGGTCCGGCCCGATCGCCGGATCGTCTCCGAGGAGGACGGCCAGGAACCGCAGGCCGGGGACGTGGCGTCCGGCCACCGCGAGCGACAGGGTCATGGGGATCGCCAGCACGAGACCCATCGGCCCCCAGATCCATGCCCAGAAGAAGGCGGAGATGAGGAGCGCGATCGACGAGACCCCGGTCCGGTAGCCGATGAGCACGGGCTCGATGCCGTAGGCGGTGATCAGGTCCATCCCGACGAAGAGCCCGACGGTGAGAAGCGCCCGGCTCCAGCCGGGGAAGATCGCGAAGGCCAGTGCGGTGGGCAGGAGCATGGAGGCGATCGCCCCCAGGTAGGGGACGAATCGCGCCACCGCCGCGACGGCCCCCCAGAGCACGAAGTACGGCACTCCGATGAAGTACAGCCCCACGCCCACGACCCCGCCGAAGATGACGTTGATCGCCGTCTGGTCGCGGAGGTACCGGGTGATCCGCTGCTCCCCCTCGTCGAGCGCGCGGGTCGTGGCGGTCAGGTGGCGGGTGCCCACCAGGCGGATCAGCCGGCTCCGGAGGTCGTCCCGCCGGCCCAGCATGAAGACGCAGAGGACCAGGACGAAGAGCCCGGTGATGAGGGGCTCCGCGAGCGGCCTGACCAGATCCCACAGGTGCGTCGCGCGAGAGACCCTGGCCGGCATCACCTGCACCTGGACGTCGTCGGAGGCCGCCTTCTTCTTCTCCAGGCCGTCGGCGACCCGTGCGACCATGACCTCCACGCGCGCGAGCGGTCCGATGCCCCCCGCCTGCAGGGCCCCGACCTTCCGCCGCATCGACTCGGTGTACTTCCCGAGCTGGGTGGTCAGCTCGTCGAACTGCCTCACCAGGACGAACCCCGCGCCCCCCAGCGTGCTCGCTGCGAGAACCATCACCAGGGCCAGCGCGGGAATCCTCGATACGTGGCGCTCGAGCCACCTCATCGGCCCCGACAGGATCAGGGCCAGCACGGCGGCGAAGGCGATCGGGAGGAGGACCGGGCGACCCAGCGCCAGGATCGCCACGACCAGTGCCCCGGTCGCCAGCTTCGCGAGCAAGGACGCCGCCCGGGCCGGGGCTAGGTCTTCCGCGGCATCACCAGGAGGACGCCTCCGGCGACGACGGCGGCGACGCCCGCCCAGAGCGGGATGTTGACCCTCTCCTTGTCCTTCACCGAAAGTTCCACAGGCCCGATCTTCGTGCCGTGGGTCTCCTTCGTGTAGCTGAACCCGCCGAACGCCAGCCCCAGGATGCCAGCCACGATCAGGGCGATTCCCGCCAGCTTGATTGGACCCATGGTGATTCCTTTCCTACTTCAGCGGCGTGTAGCCGAACTTCTGCCCGCCCACGCTGGCCTCGGCCATCGCGCCACCCTTGCTCAGGGTGAAGACGGCCACGCCCTCCTTGTAGGCGGCGTCGGCGGAGGCTCCGCTCTTGAGCGCCACGGCGCTCACCTGCGCCGCCATGGTCCACTCGCCCTTCTTGAAGGCGGCGAGCGTCTCGGCGGTCTCGAAGAAGATGATCTCGTAGTAGGCCTGCCCGCCGATCTGCGCGCCGATGGTGAACTGGGAGAGCGTGGCCTTGCCCACGGCCTTGCCGTGCTCGAACAGGATGCCCGAGCCGCCGGCCCCGCCGACCACGAGGCCTCCTTTGCCGACGCCCGGGAACACGACGTATCCCACCGAGTGGTCGAAGAACTTCTGGAGGCTCGGGTCGGTCTTCTTGAGGACGGCCACCGCGTCCTGCGCTTCCTTCACCGTCGTGTCGGCACGAGCGGCAGTGGGAAGCGCCAGGAGGACGGCGAGGCTGGAGGCGATGGTGATCGTACGCAGTGCATTCATGTCATCTCTCGCTTTCGGCGACGGGGCAGGTTCGCCCCTCGCATCTGGGTTGTTTATCGTTGAAGACTGCATGGCCTGTGCCGTGAACTCCGGCCGGGATCCCGTGCAGTCCTGCAGCGCTCCCCACGCGGGCGCGAGCCCGAGGCGTTCGCGGACGTTCACCGACGCCCCGAGGGCGGCCCTCAGCCGCCCAGGATCCCGAGACCGATGCTGAACCGGTACTGCGGGTAGGTGAGCGGAACTCCCTGGAGCTGGGG
>DAIEMM010000376.1 GCA_027349605.1 Anaeromyxobacteraceae bacterium | reverse complement strand
CCTGGCCGTGCTCATCATCTTCGCGGTGGCGCTCGTCATCATCAACAACGCCATGGTCATGGCCACGCTCCAGCGCGTGAAGGAGATCGGCACCATGCGGGCCATCGGCGCGCAGCGCCGCTTCGTGCTGGTGCTGGTGGTGGTCGAGGTGGTGACCACGGGGCTGGTCTTCGGCGGGCTCGGGGCCGCGCTCGGCATCCTCGTCGTCCACGCCATCGGCTGGACCGGGGGCATCGCCGCCACCAACGACACCATGTACTTCCTCTTCTCCGGCCCGGCCCTCATCCCGCGGCTCGGCACGGCCAGCCTGGTCACCTCGGTGGCCATCGTCTTCCTGGTGTCGATCCTCTCGGCCCTCTACCCGGCCCTGCTGGCCATGCGGGTCACGCCGCTCGAGGCCATGCAATCGGACGACGGATGATCGCCACCGACCTCTTCATCGCCGCCCGGAACCTGGCCCGCCACACGCGGCGGAACGTGCTGCTCGCGTCCGCCATCGGCGGGGTCACGGCCATGCTGGTCCTGCTCGGCGGCCTCACCACCGGGATGCGGGAGGCCATGCTCCAGTCGGCCACCACCCTGATGACCGGCCACGTGAACCTGGCCGGCTTCTTCAAGATCACGAGCGGCACCGCCGCCCCCATCGTGGCGGGCTGGGAGAAGGCCTGGGACGCGGTGAAGGGACAGGTCCCCGAGCTCGACCACGCGGCGCCGCGAGGGCGCGGCTGGGCCAAGGCGGTGGCGGACGGCGGGTCGATGGACCTCATCCTGGCGGGCGTCGAGCTGGACCGTGAGCCGGGCTTCCAGGACATCGTGCAGGTGGTCGACGGCTCGCTCGCCGAGCTCGGCAAGCCCGGCACCATCCTCCTCTTCCAGGACCAGGCCAAGCGGCTCGGGGTGAAGCCGGGCGACACGCTGACCCTCTCCGCCCCCACCACCCGCGGCGCCAGCAACACCGCCGACGTGCGGGTGGCCGCGGTGGCCCGCAACATCGGGCTCCTCTCCGCCTTCAACGCCTTCATCCCGGCCGAGACCCTGCGCCAGCTCTACCAGCTCAAGGCCGGGACCACCGGCGCGGTCCAGATCTACCTCCGGGACGCCGACGACTCGGCCAGGGTGGCGGCCCGCCTGCGCGGGGCCCTGCGCGACGCCGGGTACCGGGTCATGGACCCCGACCCGCAGCCCTACTGGCAGAAGCTCATGTTCAAGGTGAACGCCGAGGACTGGACCGGCCAGAAGCTCGACGTGACCACCTGGGAGGACGAGATGAGCTTCCTCTCCTGGATCGTCACCGCCGTCACCTGGCTGGGAAACGTCCTCGTCACCGTGCTCATGGTCATCGTGGCGGTGGGCATCGTGAACACGCTGGCCATCGCCATCCGGGAGCGCACCCGGGAGATCGGGACGCTCCGGGCCATCGGCATGCAGCGCACCCAGGTGCTGCGCCTCACGCTCCTCGAGGCCTTCCTCCTCGGGCTGGGCGGGGCGCTCCTCGGCGCGCTGGCCGGCGTGGCCGTGGGGGCGGCGCTGAACGTCGCGTCCATCGAGCTGCCCGAGACCATGCAGTACTTCCTGCTGCAGCGGAACCTGCACCTCGCCATCCACGCGGGCCAGGTGGCCGCCTACGTCGCCTTCGTGACCGCGCTCACCACCGCCGCCGCCATCTGGCCCTCGGCCTACGCCGCCCGGATGCGGCCGGTCACCGCCATGCATCACGTCGGGTGAACTCCATGCGAATCCCCCTGCCGCTCGCGCTCCTGCTCCTCCTCGTCCCGGGCCGGGCCCGCCCCCTCGGGCAGGAGGCCACCGACCAGGTCGTCCGCACCATCGACGAGCGGGAACGGAACTCGGGCGACTGGAAGGCCCTCGTCTACATGGAGGCGAAGGAGAAGGACAAGACCGACGTGGTCTACGAGCTGGTGGTGTACCGGCGCGACAAGGAGCAGAAGCTCGTCTTCCTGTTCCTCGAGCCCAGGACCGAGGCCGGCAAGGGCTACCTGCGCATCGAGAAGAACCTCTGGTTCTACGACCCACGGGTGGGGCGCTGGGAGCGGCGCACCGAGCGGGAGCGCATCGGCGGCACCGACACCCGCCGAGGGGATCTCGACGAGTCCCGCCTCTCCGAGGAGTTCGCGGCGAGGTGGGAGGCCGACGAGAAGCTGGGCAAGTACGACGTGCACCGGATCCTCCTGACCGCCCGCCCGGGGGTGGACGTGGCCTTCCCTTCGGTGCGACTCTGGGTGGATCAGGCGACCGGGAACGTGCTGAAGAGGCAGGAGCTGGCGCTGTCGGGGCGTCTCATGCGCACCGCCTACTACCCCCGCTGGAAGAAGGTCCACAGCGAGTCGAAGAAGGCCGACGTGTGGTACGCGGAGGAGATGCGCTTCTACGACGAGGTCGAGAAGGCCAACCAGACGCTGGTGCTCGTGAAGTCCATCGACCTGCGCCCGCTCGACCCGAACCTGTTCACCAAGGCCTGGCTCGAATCGAAGAGTCGATGACGACGCGCACCGCCCTGGCCCTGCTGGCCGCGCTCGCCGCCCTGCCGGCGCCCGCCCAGGAGCGTCCCAGCGAGGAGGACATCTTCGGGAAGCCGGCCGAGGCGAAGCCGTACCCGCAGGCGCCGCCCGCCGCCCCGGCGCCGCCCGCCGACGCGAAGCTCGAGACCGCGAGCCCCGAGCCCCAGGGCTTCGCGGCGCCTCCCGCGCCCCCCGATCCCCTCGAGATCGGCGGGATGCTCTACCTCCGCCTCGACTCCCAGTGGCAGCAGGGCCTACCGCCCTCGGAGTGGCTCCTCACCTCGCCCAACCTCCTCGACCTCTACGTGGACGTCCGCCCCAACGACCGGGTGCGCGCCTTCGTGCTCGGACGCGCCCAGGTGAACCCGCTCGTCCCCGAGTCCGTCCAGGCGACGGCGTATGGGCAGCTCGTCTCCACGCAGGTGGTGCTCGACCAGGCCTGGATCCGCTTCGACGTCGAGCGCGCCGTCTTCGTCACCGTCGGCAAGCAGCAGGTGACCTGGGGCGTTGCCCGCTTCTGGAATCCCACCGACTTCCTGCACTTCCGCAAGCGCGATCCCCTCTCCACCTTCGACCAGCGGCAGGGGGAGTGGATGCTGAAGCTCCACGCCCCCTGGGAGAAGGCGGGCTGGAACTTCTACGCCATCGCCCTCTTCAGCGGGAACCAGGTGGTGGACCAGATCGGCAAGGTGGGCGGGGCGCTGCGGGCCGAGGTGGTGCTGGGGCCGCTGGAGGTGGCCGGCGAGGTCGTGGCCCGCTCCGGCAACCTGCCGCGCCTCGGGCTCGAGGCGTCCTGGGCGGTCTGGGAGCTCGACTTCTACGGCAACGCCTCGCTGGGGAAGGGAACGCCCGACGGGCTTCCCCGGTGGGACATGCTGGTTCCTCCCGACTGGCAGTCCGTTCCGCCCAGCCCGGGCACCTACGAGCCCACCCAGCCCGGCTTCGCGCCGCAGGTGACGGTGGGTGCGTCCTGGACGTGGAAGTACGACGACCTGCACACCCTCACCCTGGGCGCCGAGTACTTCTACAATTCGCTCGGCTACGCCGACCCGGCCATCTACCCCTGGCTCATCGTGAACCAGCAGTACGACCCGTTCTACGTGGGACGGAACCAGGCGGGGCTCTACCTGCTCCTGCCCAAGCCCTTCCGCTGGAACGACACGACCTTCGTCCTCTCCACGCTGGCGAACCTCACCGACCGGACCTTCATCAGCCGCCTCGACTACTCGGTGCTCCTGCTCACCTACCTCCGCCTCGAGGCCTACGCGTCGGTGCACTACGGCCTGGCGGGCGGGGCATTCCGGTTCACCATCGACGTCCCGGCCTTCCCGCCGTACCTGCCGGAGCCCGTGAACATCCCGCCGCCCGTCGCCGATTTCGGCGTGGCGCTGCGGGTGAGCCTGTAGTTCCCCCAAGGAGGAGTCCCATGGCCGATTTCCGGATCCAGAAGAAGACGAAGCTCACCTTCGACGAG
>DAIEMM010000374.1 GCA_027349605.1 Anaeromyxobacteraceae bacterium | reverse complement strand
TCCCAGCTGCTCGAGCCGGTCGTACTGGGCCTTGCCGAGCTGGCGGAGCGTGGCGAGCCCGGCCGCCATGGCGAGCGGGTTCCCGGAGAGTGTCCCGGCCTGGTAGACGGGGCCGGCCGGGGCGATGCGGTCCATCACGTCGGGACGTCCGCCGAAGGCTCCCACCGGCAGGCCGCCGCCGATGACCTTGCCGAAGGTGACGAGGTCGGGACGGATCCCATAGACCTCGCAGGCCCCTCCCGGTGCGAGCCGGAAGCCGGTCATGACCTCGTCGATGATGAGCAGCGTGCCGTGCTTGCGGCAGGTGTCGAGGAGCCCCTGGAGGTAACCGGGCTTCGGGACGAGCACGCCCATGTTCCCCACCACCGGCTCGACGATGACCGCGGCGATGGAGGCGCCGCGCTCGGCGAGGAGCTTCTCCACCGCGGGCAGGTCGTTGTACGGGAGCGTGAGCGTGTGGCGGGCCAAGTCGGCGGGCACCCCGGGCGAGTCGGGCAGCCCGAGCGTCTCCACCCCCGAGCCCGCCTTCACGAGCAGTGGATCCCCCGCCCCGTGGTAGCAGCCGTCGAACTTGAGGATGTCGTCCCGGCCGGTGAACCCGCGGGCCAGGCGGATGGCGGCGGTGGTGGCCTCGGTGCCGGAGGAGACGAAGCGCATCTTCTCGATCCAGGGGGCCCGCTCCCGGACCACCTCGGCCAGCTGGATCTCCCGGGGCGACGGGGCCCCGAAGCTGGACCCGTTCCGGAGCTGCTCGTCCACCTCCCGGATCACCTCGACGTTGGCGTGCCCCAGGATGGCGGGACCCCAGCTGCCCACGTAGTCGACGAAGACGTTGCCGTCGACGTCGAAGATCTTCGCGCCCTTGGCCCGGGCGATGAAGAGCGGGGTCATGCCCACGCTGCGGAAGGCGCGCACCGGGCTGTTCACGCCGCCCGGGAAGAGGGTGAGCGCCTTCTGGAAGAGCTTCTGCGACAGGTCGGTCTTCACGGGATCTCCTTGCTGCGGCTGCGGACGTTGTGATCGAGCGCGGCGTCCCTGTCTCCGGGGGTGACGGTCTTCGCGGCCTCGCGCCGCTCCCGGACCATCTCGATGCTGGTCCGGAGTGCCTCGGGGTTGGGGTGTCCGGGCATGGCCTGCGTGTAGAGCTCGATGGCCCTGTCGAGCCTTCCCTCCCGGGCGTAGATCTGGGCGGCACCCTCCAGCGCCAGGGCGGCGATCTCGGGACGGGGGTGGCGCTCGACCGCGGCCAGGAAGGCGCCCAGCGCCTCGTCGTTCCGGTCCTCCAGCGCCCAGGCCTGGGCGGTGAGCAGCTGGGCCTCGTCGGCCTCGGCTCCCTGGGGCCACCGCTCCAGGAGGAGGCGGGCCTCGGTGCGCGCCTGCTCGTAGTTCTTGAGCTCGAGGTACTGGCGGGCCACCAGCAGCTGGAACCGGGGCGCCTCCTTCGCGTCCCCTCCCGCCACCGCGGCGTACTGGGCGATGGCCGCCTGCCTGTCCCCCAGCCGCTGCGCGTAGATGTCGCCGATGGCCGCCCGCGCCGTCCAGGCGTCCTCCGTCCCCGGGTAGAGCGAGACGATGCGCCGGTAGTAGCCGATGGCGCCGACGTAGTCGCCGAGGTCGAGGTAGGACACGTCGGCGGCGTAGCGGAGCGCCTTCAGGCGCACGCCGGTCTCCCATTTCGGGATGGTCCCGTCGCCGAGCCCGCCCAGGATCTCCCGGTAGGCGGCCAGCGCCTCCGCGGCCCGCCCCTGGTGGCGGAGCGCGTTGGCCGACTCGAGCTTGGCGTCGGGAGAGCTGCACCCCGCGGCCAGGAGCCCGATCGCGGCCAGCACCGCGGCCAGCGCCGAACGGGTCAAGCCGGCTCGCTCCCCGGGCTCCCCTCGCCGCCCTCCGGGGCGTCGCCCAGGGTCGCGTCTCCGCCCTCCCCGGCGACCGCGACGTTCTCCGCCACGCGGGCCACGCCGGCCACCTGCTCCTCGCGGGACTCCACGGTGATGAGCCGGACGCCCTGCGTGTTGCGCCCGATGACGCTGATCTGGGCCGCCGGCATGCGGATGAGCATGCCGCGGTTGGTGATGAGCATGACCTCGTCGGCGTCGACCACCGGCATGGCCGCCACCACCGGGCCGTTCCGCTCGGTGGCCTTGATGGTGATGATGCCCTTGCCGCCGCGGCTCTGGATCCGGTACTCGGAGAGGTCGGAGCGCTTTCCGTAGCCGTTGGCGGTGACCGAGAGGATGGTGGGGGCGCCCGCGCCCTCCTCCGCCCGGGGAAGCGCCTCGGCGCTCACCACCTCGTCGCCCTCGTCGAGGGCGATGCCCTTCACGCCGTAGGCGGAGCGCCCCATGGAGCGGACCTCCGACTCCTCGAAGCGGATGGCCATGCCCTGCGCGGTGGAGAGCAGGATGTGGCTCTGGCCGTCGGTGATGCGGGCGGCGATGAGGCTGTCCCCCTCCTCGATCGACAGGGCGATGATCCCGGAGGGGCGCGGCCGGGCGTAGGCCTCGAGCGGCGTCTTCTTCACGAGACCGCGGCGGGTGGCGGCGAAGACGAAGGTGCCGCTTCCGGCGGGCGCCCCCTCCTCCCCCTCTCCTTCCGCGACGTCGGCCCCGCTCGTCCCGGGAGGCGCCGGCAGCTCGCGCACCGGGAGGATGGCCGCCACCTTCTCGCCCTGCGACAGCTGGACCAGGTTGACGATGGGCTTCCCGCGCGCGGCCGGGCCGGCCTGCGGGATCTCGTGGACCTTGAGCCAGTAGACCTTTCCCTTGTCGGAGAAGACGAGCAGGGAGCTGTGCGTGGAGGCCACGAAGAGGCTTTCCAGGAAGTCCTCGTCGCGGGTGCCGGCGCCGGTCCTCCCCTTCCCTCCCCGGCGCTGCGCCCGGTAGAGAGAGATGGGATTCCGCTTCACGTAGCCGGCGTGGGAGACGGTGACCACCATCTCCTCCTCCTTGATGAGGTCCTCCACGTCGAGGTCGGCGGCCGCGCCCAGGATCTCGGTGCGCCGCTCGTCGGCGAAGAGCTCCTTCACCTCCTCGAGCTCGCCCACGATGACGTCGAGCAGGACCTTCTCGGAAGCCAGGATCTCCCGCAGCCGGGCGATGAGCGCCTGCACCTCGGCCAGCTCGTCGAGGATCTTCTGGCGCTCCAGCCCGGTGAGGCGCTGCAGCTGCATCTCCAGGATCGCCTTGGCCTGGATCTCGGAGAGGCCGAACCGGGAGACGAGCCCGTCCCGGGCGGCATCGCGGTCGGGCGCGTTGCGGATGAGCTCGATGATCTCGTCGATGTGGTCGAGGGCGATCTGGAGCCCGAGCAGGATGTGCTCGCGGGCCCTGGCCTGCTTGAGCTCGAAGCGGGTGCGCCGGGTCACCACGTCGCGCCGG